>SLQE01000146.1 GCA_007131635.1 Bacteroidota bacterium
ATGTTTAAAATCCAGCCGATTACCATCAGGGTAAAACCGAATTTGAAAGCTTCGGCAAGATTGTAACGATCCGTTTCGTATAATAATGCAGCGGGTTTACTGTTAAACGGAAGCACATAAACGTGCTCGATCATAAACGCAACCGGCAGCGCCAGCGCAACAACATCAAAACCGAATCGGTTGGCAACACCGATCGCTATCGGTATAAAGATCATTGTACGCATCGTTTTTGATTGAAATATAAGCGCGCTGAAACACATAACTGCAGTTAAAAACAGGTACAACACCCAGAAACTGGTATCATCACCGATTCCCATCGCATCGAAGAACGCATTGACACTGATTGACGGCAGATCGGTTGCAGCAAAACCGGCACCCAATGTGTACGCACCCGCAGAAAAGAGCATAAGGTGCCAGGGTATATCGACGTCGTTCCATTTTACTATACCGATACGGGGCAACAATGCCACAATCGCACCGAGGAAAGCAACCTGTGTCGGTGTGATCCCGTGTAAACGATCCGTCGCCCAGAAACCAAGGATCGTAAGAAAGATGATGACCGATTTTATTTCCAGATAACTAATCGGTCCGAGCTTTTTGTGCTCCTGTCGCAATCGCTCCATACCGCCCTCGATTTGCGGCAGCCGTTCCCCCGGCGATAACGGGAAGAATATTTTCATAGCAATTAAATAGCCGATGAACATCATCCCGAGCATTTTGGGGAACATAGCAAACAACCAGTCGGAGTAAAATATATTTCCGCCGATAGCCCCGCCGATCAGCGCCGCCGCGAGTAAATTAGCACCCGAACCGGTCACAAACGCTCCGGCACCGAGATTGATATTCAGCAAATTTTGCAGCACGATACTGCGACCGAAATTGTTTTTGCCCTCTCCGCCGCGTGCTCCGTAGATGGCGGCGATCACCATAAATATGGGTAGTAATATCGCTGCTTTTGCCGTTGTAGCGGATATAAACGCCGATAACGCCATATTTATCACAATAAAGACTATGAATATTGTACTCGCGTTTTTGCCGAAGCGAAGGATCAGCCACAATGCAAACCGCTTTGCAACCCCGGTCTTTACCAGCATACTTGCCAAAACGAAGGACATTATATTCAGCCACATAATCGGATGACCGAGTTGGGCATATGCCGTGCGTTCGTCTAATACACCGGTGAGTACAAGACTGATGATGAGAAGGAGGGATGTAAGATAATTTGGAATTGCCTGCGTCATCCATAAAATGATCGCACCCAGAAAAATGGCAAGCATAAACTCATTGGTTCGGATAAAACTTTCAAACCCCAACGACTGAAATGCTTCTATCGCCTGACCCGCGACAATCGTGGATGGATCCAAATTATATAAAAAGGGGAGCTTTATTAAAAAACCTATTGAAACAAATACCGCAAGGGCTAATGCAGGTCCGAGTTTCGCCAGCCATTTTTCAAAACTGGATTTTTGACGAGTCGGCAGGTGCTCGATACGGTAATTATTCATCTCCAGGGGATCAAACTTCGTCATAACAATACAGATTAAATATTCAACTTACCATTTTGTGTAAGGGTTCTTCATAAGCATGGAGTTGAAGTAACGCGTATCTCCCGTCACTTCCTCTCCAAGCCATTCGGGTTTTTCGAATGCCTCACCCTCTGTACTAAGTTCAATTTCGGCAACCGTCAACCCCTCATTCTCACCATAAAACTCATCCACTTCGAATGTGTGTTCGCCGGCCTTGACTAAATACCGCGTTTTATCGATGACACCGGGTTCACAAATCTTCAGCAAATCCTGCGCATCACTCACGGATATCTCTTTTTCCCATTCGAAACGACTCGCACCCGATTCATTTCCGATCCCTTTGATCGTGAGAAAACCTTTATCTCCTTTTACCCGCACACGTACGGTACGTTCGGGTACCGATGAAAGGTATCCCTGTGTAATGCGGGTTTCCTTGTGTACGTATTCTTTAAAATTCCCTTTGACTAAAAACTTTCGTTCGACTTCCTGTGCCATACACATTCTCCTTATTCGTTTGCAAGCGGTTTGTTTATCATACCGACGACACGTTTGATCGCCTGGAGATAGTTTATATTCTCAACGCCTTCGAGACCGACATCTTTGATAGTTTTCTTTATATCTTCGACTTCCGTCGATTCCGAATTAATCGTTGCCACACGCGCACCGTTTATTGTTACAATACCGTACTCACAAATGGTATCGTTCACCATATAGCCGAAGCGTTGCTTATGGACGCGTACCGCCTGAAGATCTTTATGATTTTCGATCAACCCGATAAATTCATCGTATGTATACTCGTCTTTCTCCAATGCAGGCATATCCACCTGGAATGCCGGGAAGACTTCGTTCTTTAAAACTTCCGCGCTTATCGGGAATTCCCCTTTCATCAGCGGGTTCCATTGTTCAAGACCTTCGACGGTCTGTACAAAAGTCTTAATATCCATTTTCCCGTCACGGATCTTGGTATTGTTCAGATCGTTTGTCCGTGAAAGTATATATACCTCACTCGATTGACGCTCCCAAACCTTCTCGGGAACAGGTACGGATAAACGTGCCATGCGATAATGAGCATTGTCAAAATTTTGTCCGAAAGAACGGAATTCAAACCGTGGTTTGGAAATCTGACCTATTTCCATTTTCTCTTTGACCATAGTGTATCCTGCATTTATTTCATGAAAACGAATTAATTGGTTGGCATTACGTAGGTCAAACAGCGTGCCAGGTATCGGAAACAACCATTACTCTTTCAAACCTTCTAATTTTTATGACGTTTCTCGAAAAAGGCGAAATTCTGCCAAGA
The DNA here is from genome assembly GCA_007131635.1 of Bacteroidota bacterium. Lineage (GTDB taxonomy): Bacteria > Bacteroidota > Ignavibacteria > T3Sed10-11 > T3Sed10-11 > T3Sed10-11. The sequence goes on from SLQE01000146.1 coordinate 2,827, forward strand.
CTAAAAAGGCGATATATAGCCCCCGGGGGCGATATCGCGCCACTCCGGTGGCTATATTTCGCCCTCGTCATTGCGATTATACAGAAGTATTGGTAAATTTATGAGTCATAGTCTTGCCTGAAACAGGAACGATACTTGCATATCCTGTTCATGAAGCTTCATATTCCTTCAGCAATGACCGGATATCTAATGAAAATAAGAAATAATATTATTTATGGTTTAATATTTATCCTATTGTTTCTGACAATATCGATTATTTTTTATAAAACAACGGTTAATATCGCCCAGCCGTATGGTGATTTTACCGAGAGGGAATCGATGTATTATGCACCCGTGATCGATACGGTATATTTCGGCGTGATTTCCCGTTACCCGTCGAATGTAATATACCGCGGATATCAGCCGATTATGGATTACCTGACTAAAAATACCGATTATCATTTTGAACTTCTGTTAAGTGATTCCTATGATGAAACAGTCAATCAATTAGTGAGCGGAGAAGCACACGCGGCTTTTCTCGGATCCTACATATATGTTCAAGCACATGATCTCCATGGAATTATCTGTATTCTGAAGCCGTTAAACGAAAATCAGGAACCGTTCTTCAGATCGGTGCTTATAACTCATCCGAGAACCGGCATTAAATCGATCAAAGATCTGTCGGGTAAAAGACTTGCACTTCCCTCGCAGCAATCATTTTCGGGGAACTGGCTTCCGATTTCCTTATTAGATAAAAATGATATATCGATTGACGACCTCGGTGCAGTTCAGTTTTTTCCGTTTCACCAATCTGTTGTGTATGAAGTACTCCGCGGCAATTTTGATGCCGGTGCAGTGAAAGACAGAGTCGCACAGGAATACAGTGACCGTGGCATCGATGTTTTCGCATATTCCGATCCGATCCCCGGCTCGCCGATTGTCGTACCGCGTGATTACGATGAGGCTATTGTCAAAGCAATTATGAACGCCCTGCTGGCAATTGACCCCGCCGACCCTGAGTACAGCGCACTTATCCGGGATTGGGATCCTGAATTTGCACACGGTTTCGTACCGGCACACAATGAGGATTATAATACGATACGGGATATATTGAGGCAATTCGGAGAAAACCGATGAGTGTGATACATGCTATACGATCCAGTTTAAAACTGCAAATAGTACTCATTATCGGCGGAGTGATCACCGTCCTTATGATGATAATCTCACTCGGTATTCTCGTTCAATGGCGTTCCTTGATCATTCAACAACAGGAAGAGAATGCTCAATCCATTGCAACGGCATTTTCAATTCCCGTTCTGGATGCACTTATTTTCGGTGAGCACACCCGAATCATAACCGGCGATCTGCTGGAAAGTCACATAAATAATTTCAGAAAAAACGTAGAGGGTATAAAATACATTTCGATCGTGAACGATTCGCAACGAATCATCGCGCACAGCGATCTATCTCTTTATAACGAGTTGATCACCGATGAAACAACAGTCCGAGTGAGCAGGTCGGAATCACCGATGAGCTCTATTTTCGAAGATAACCAGTACGGATGGGTACTCGAAACAGTTGTTCCCCTGCAAATTGCCGGGAAACGCTGGGGTGCCGCGTTCATAGGATTCGATGCCGAACCCACCCGCAAAAAAATCAGGGATCTTTTTTATCTGCTCTTCGCCGTCACTTTTTTCGTAACCGGATCAACGATCGGTGTTCTATATTATCTCATCGACAAAATTATGTCATCGCTTAACGACCTCGTACATGAAGTAGATAAGATCGATCTTGAAAGCGATAATGCGCCCGCTTTGCAGCCGCGAAAGGATGAAATCGGTTTTCTTATTCGTCACTTCGAATTAATGAAGGAACGGCTTGTACAGTCAAAACATCAGCTTGAAAACGCGCAAAGGCAGATCTATCAGGCGGAAAAGCTTGCATCCATAGGAAGACTTGCATCGGGTGTAGCACATGAAGTAAACAACCCGCTCAACGGTATACGGTTCTGTATGTATAATATCCAAAGAGATATATCCAACCGGGAACAAACGGAGCAATACCTCTTACTTATCAATGAAGGAATAAATCATATTGAATCGGTTGTGAAGAAACTTCTTGGATATGCCCGGCAGCAATCGAGATCATACGAACCGGTAGATATCAATAAAGCTCTTCATACGGTCCTCGGTTTACTGGATTATCGTATCAAGCAAAAGAAAATAACCATAAACCTGAACCTTGACGACCAAATAGATAAAATACAGGCCGATCCGAACCTTATGCAGGAAATGTTGATGAATCTTATACTCAATAGTGTCGATGCAATAGAGCATTCGGGCAATATTACAATTCATACGCTAAAAACTGGAGACAACAAAATCGTAATCTCCATAAAAGATGACGGTATCGGTATTCCAAAAGAGAACCTGAAAAAAATATTCGATCCGTTCTTTACGACGAAGGAAACAGGACAAGGCACCGGACTCGGTCTATCCGTAACGTATGGTATTGTGGAGTCACACGGCGGGTCAATTCAGGTATCGAGCATTCCGGGAGAAGAAACGGAATTTTCCATTACACTACCGATGGAGGAAGTTGCGTGAGAGTACTTATAATTGAAGACGAGAAGATAACCCGTATTTCATTAACAAACACTCTGGAAACAGAAGGATACGATGTCGTTGCCGTAGAAGAGGGAGCAACCGGCATCAATCTTATAGAGAAGAAAACGTTCGACGTCGTCGTGACCGACCTCCGTCTCCCCGGCAAAAATGGAATTGAAGTCCTGCAGAAAATAAAACAAACCAATCCTGCATGCGAGGTTATCGTCATAACTGCCTATGCAACCGTGGAAACCGCCGTTGAAGCATTGAAAATGGGAGCATACGATTACATCACAAAGCCGCTTTCGCCGGACAAATTCCTGGCTATGATGAGAAAAATACATCAATATTACACGGTCGTGGATGAGAATCAACAGCTCAAAAAACGTTTGGAAATCTTTGAGAATAAAATCCTTGTCGGGAATTCTGCGCCCATGCAAGAACTAATGCAAAAGGTGCGGAGTGTTGCCGTACATAATTATACGGTTTTAATACAAGGAGAAAGCGGAACCGGTAAAGAACTGATCGCAAATGCTTTACACTATTACAGTACCAGAAAAGATAAACCCTTTATACCGATCAACTGTGCAACATTTCCCGAGTCACTTCTTGAGAGTGAATTATTCGGTCATGAGAAAGGTTCATTTTCGGGTGCAATTCAACGGCATATCGGTTACTTTGAGCGTGCCGACAAAGGAACGATTTTTATCGATGACATAGATGACCTACCTTTGCAACTCCAGGTTAAGTTGCTCAGAGTACTTCAGGAGCGTCAATTTGTACGTGTCGGCGGGACCGATACCATCTCGGTAGACGTGCGAATAATCTGTGCTACGAAAATCGATCTCCGGGAACGGGTACGTGAAAACTTATTCCGTGAAGATCTTTATTACCGCCTGCATATCATACCGCTATACATACCACCGCTCCGTGAACGCTGTGAGGATATACCGGTACTCATCTCACATTTTTTTGACAAACTCGGCGCGCGGGATAAACTAAAACTGCTTAATGAAGCTTTTTATAAAAAACTTATGAATTATAATTGGCCCGGGAATGTCCGTGAACTCGAAAATACCGTTGAACGAATCGTAGCCACATCAGATATCAACATCCCGCTGAATCCACTTTCATCAACCCGGTCAACAACGGATCAACCCGATAATGGGGAATCGACTGAGGGACAATATCCGCCTTTTGATGAGTATATCAAAGAAAAAGAAATGCAGATCATAGGCTGGGCATTACGGCAAACAAATAATAATGTGACAAAAGCCGCACGACTCCTCCAAATTCCGCGGGGTACACTCCGGAGCAAACTCGAAAAATATCATTGGCCCCGGGCTAATCGTTGAGTGCAAGTACTCCACGATGTTTTCACCTGACCGGGTATCGCAGAATTTAATACTAAACCTCCTGCTTATTTATTCAACGGTATGAACAAGTTTTAACTTGATCAAATAGTATATGGCCTCAAGAGCGCAAGGTGGCGAAAGTACGCCGTTGGTGGCGGAATTACACCTTCGCAGGCACTCCAAATCCGGGCTCAATCCTCGGATTTTTCCGTTAAATTGGAAAACCCTGTTTTTGGCATATTGTTTGACAAATATAGTACTATTCCGAATTATCTGTAACCGGTAACTGAAAAGAGATTGCCATGAAGAGAATACTATTGCTTATTTTGAGCTTATTATCATTTATCACCAATATCAAAGCCGAAAACCAAAATGAGCCGCTTGCTGACAAGCTTAGAGAGCGATTCAAATCTGAGACTTTTTCGCTGGGTATTCTGCTTCAAACACAATTCTTTTTTTCTTTTGAGGACACGGATTTCAACGGGGGGCGTGCATGGGACCTTGGTTCCACCCGCATCGATTTCCGCGGCACGGTAGACCGGGATTTCACTTTCCGCGTCAGGGTTTATTTCCTCAGTCAGCAACAGAGTATAGATGCACGAGTAGGTTACCGATTTTCCGATAACTTCCAGATTGTTGCAGGCGCATACAAACCATATATGAGCAAAGAAATGGATCCAAGTCCGGCCAACCTTGACTTTGTCCGCCGTGCCTCACTTGTTGGTGCTATGATGAACACACTTGAAATAGGTGCTTCGGCTCTTGGGAATTTCGGAAATTTTCACTATCGATTCGGTATGTACAACGGCGCCGGAGTTTATAGTCTTACCGCCCTCGCCGAGCAGAATGACAATCGGTTTCTGTACACATCCCGTTTATCTTATCAAATAGAGCCGGCCAAGGGACATCAACTGGAACTGGGATTGAATAGTGCAATCAATTATTCACGTGATAAAGATGTTGGAAATACCGGATTGGTATCGATGGGCGGACGTGTGCTTTATGGTGGCTATCTCGATTATGACAGCCCCCTGCTGTTTGGGACCGTCGAGTTCATTGAGAGCAGGTTTGATGCCGTAAATTTTGGAGGTGAGGCGGAAACTATAACCGGTATGTATAGTACCATCGGAGTGAAAATTAATCCGCGAAATCAAATACTGGCCCGATGGGATTATCTCGGTTTTAATCTGAGGCAGGATGAATCCAACAGGATTCTGCTCGGATGGAATTACTATCCGACCACCCTGATAAGCTTTCGGGTAAATGCGCTGGCCGAACTCAACAATCAGGCCGATACCCACCAGTACGCACTGGCGGGAGTGTTCCAGTTTCATTTCTGAAAATGCTATTAAGTATATTATTCATAATCGGTTCTTCATCTCACATCCCCGAAACCTCCATATCCTGAGGATGACGCATCCAGAACTCGTAATCGATTTCCCGCTTCTGCCCCGGTTGTAATTCAAGCTGCCAGGTTACTATCCCTTGTTCATTGCGTTCGACCGGATCGGGACGCATCGCGGTGACACGCACTTCGATATCGGAGTGCTGCGATACGGGGATATGATCCAGTATCGATATGGTAACCGGATACTGTTTGAAATTCTCGACTTCTATCTTGTACACAAAATCAGTTTTCATTCTTCTGCTCAGGAATCCTCCTTCATCGACCTTTCTCGA
>SLQE01000303.1 GCA_007131635.1 Bacteroidota bacterium
TTCTCCTTTTCTGGATATTGATGAATCTACAACAGAGCTTGAAGGAAAGATATTACATTCGGACCGTTTCGGAAATCTGATTACAAATATCCGTCCGAAATCAAACCGGATAAATGCTATGCAGCATTTTTCATTGGAGATAGGAGGCCGGACTATCGGATCAATCAAAAAAACATATGCATCGGGTGACTATGGTGAGCTCATAGCAATAATCGGGAGTTCCGGCTTGATCGAGGTTGCCGTCAGAAATAGCAGTGCCCATCAAATGCTCGGCTTACGGGTCGGCGATCCGGTTTTGTTGAGGAGTAACCCCGCATAATGGATCCAATGGATATACGGTTTATGAACCGTTGTTTGACTCTCGCTCGCCGGGGCTATGGACATGTAAATCCGAATCCGATGGTCGGGGCAGTTGTCGTGAAGAACGGAAGCATTGTTGCGGAAGGGTATCACAGCAGGTTGGGTGGTGATCACGCCGAATTCAAAGCGCTGAAAAAGGCCGGGAAAAGAGCGTACGGAGCAACGTTGTATGTAAATCTGGAACCTTGTAATCATCACGGAAGAACACCCCCATGCACCGCGGCTATCATAGGGGCAGGCATAAAGCGGGTTGTTTATGCAACGGACGATCCAAACCCTGACGTAACCGGAAACGGGAAAAAAGCTCTCCTCGAAAACGGAATCGAAGTTATGAACGGAGTCCTGTATAACGAAGCTCTTCGATTAAACGAGTATTTCATGTTTGCCATGCGTTCGAATCTGCCCTTTGTTATTTTAAAAGCCGCAACAACACTCGACGGCTATATTGCCGATAAGACAGGAAGGTCAAAATGGATAAGCGGTGAGACCTCCCGGAACGCAGTGCAGGAGTTAAGAAAAGGCGTTGACGCAATTTTAGTGGGAGCCAATACTGTTCGTAATGATGATCCGCGATTAACGGTTCATAATCGAATTAAGTCGCAGCCATACCGCATTATACTTGATGGTAATCTCAGAACATCTGTTCATGCGCGAGTATATAATGATCAGTTTCGGAATAAAACCATTGTTCTCTCTGCGGAAATCAATAAGAATAGAAAAAAAGTCGAGCAACTGGAGAAAAAGAATGTCACCGTCATTTTTTATAAAGGAGTTAAAAATGTTTTGCCTCTCAGGGCGGTACTGCGCGATTTACGGAAACGTCAGATCACGTCGATTCTTGTCGAAGGGGGCGGAACGGTGTTCCGGCAATGTAGTGCCCTACATATGTACGCGAAAGCAATATTTTTCATTGCTCCAAAAATACTCGGCGGCGGCATACCGGTTGTGAACGGAATAAATCGGTCATTGCACAAAGTGGGGGGATTGGACAATGTTTCATCAAAACAGCTCGGTAATGATGTCATGATCGAAGGCTACACCGCATTGTATAATAAATATATGTATTAATTTTCTTAAACATACTCTTCCGACAAAACAATGTTTACCGGATTGATAGAAGAAACAGGCACGATTATAAGCGCACGGCCCCGCACCGGGGTGACTGAATTCAATATCCGTGCCCACAAGGTCTTGGAAGACCTGAAAATCGACGACAGCATCAATATAAACGGTGTTTGTCAAACGGTGGTGAAGCGGACAACGAATTCTTTTACGGTGCAAAGTGTAAAAGAGACACTCCGAAAAACAAATTTCGGATCATTGCGTGCGGGAGATAAGGTGAATCTCGAACGTGCTCTTCTTCCATCGTCAAGAATGGGAGGACATTTTGTCCAGGGACACGTCGACGGCGTCGGTACAGTCAAAAGTATCAAAAAAGAGGCAGGCGACTGGCTCCTTACAATCACGATTCCGGGATCGTGGATGAAATACATCATCCCGATGGGGTCGATTTGTGTGGATGGTATTAGTCTGACTGTCGCCTCGGTCGGGAAAAACGATTTTACCCTGGCGATCATTCCGCACACGCTCGCTGTCACCACACTCAATGATTTAAAACCGGGATCAAAGGTCAATATTGAGCTGGATATGATCGGAAAATACGTGGCGAATCTAATCGCACGAACCGGAACCCCCTGACCCGGAGAAAACGTTAAATAATTGAAAGGAAAATGCCGGATGTCGGTTATCCCGTCCATCCGGTATACTCTCCGAGGAACTGGCGAATTGAAGAGTTCCGGATTTTTTAACCAATTGATAGGTGTTGAGGTATGGCGAGACGTTTACATTGTTATGTAGCGGGGAATCAGGATCATACGGTCACTGACAGAGAATGGGAACAGATACGAAAACTTCAGCACTGGTATAGTTCCGAATTTATCTGGACAGCGGGAAAACCCGCTTTGAAAATGTTCGCGGTATTTCCCAATATTGATCATCCGTTAGCAGACGAGAACCTCTTAATGCAATATATTTCCGACCGGTGGAAAAAATTATCACACACGGGTCTGACAGAAAATGAGATACTTCGAAAAATGCGTGATGAAAAACTCATTCTATTGAAAGAGGGAGGATATCACGACGGGTGTCTGATAAGCGGTAGTGTCAGAGTTGCAAATAATGAGTGGAATGCATATTTATTCACCGAATTTATTTTAAAAGCTTCTTTATTGGCGCCGTCTGCAGAATTTGAACTGCACGACGAAGGCGAGTTTATACGGTGGCGGCCCGTTTATTTCAAAAACGGTGCGGTTTTATTGCGTGCAAGATCACAACAGCAATACAACCGTATCAGGCATATAGTCGAACAAAAAAGTCTATTTGCACTCATAGATTCACATGAGTATGATGATCATCCGGATTACCGGACGCTCGTGACCGGCTTTCGACGAATGGAGAAAGAAGAGCGGCGGGATGTGCTAAAAAATTGGAATTGGCACGGATATAATTCGATTTTGCCAAAGGACTGTGTCGATATCCCGATGTTTGATTTGAATCATAAGCTAAAAGAGATACAATTGTCTCTAATCTAGCTGGCTTGCGTTTTCACGCAATATATTGTATATTATGTGATTATTAAGTCAATTTATACCATTAACAGGGCAAAATATGTATAGTTTTTTAATCCTACTTTTGGTCATCGTCTGCGTCATCCTGATTGCTGTTATTTTAATGCAATCGAGTAAGGGCGGCGGACTTGCAGGTGTCTTTGGAGGGGGGCAGGCAGGCGCGGTGTTTGGTGTACGCAGAACGGCGGATCTTTTGACAAAAATCACCGTCGTGCTGGCAACAACATTCATGGTATTGAGTATTGTAATCAATTTATTTTTCTTGCCCGGTACAGGAAGAGCAGGTGTGGAGAGCATCCTTCAGAGAGATGCCCCACAGTCGGTACCGCCGGCACAGATACCGGATATGTCGCAACCGTCGACTCCCGCAGCCCAACCCGGTACGGAACAACCGGGCACCGACGAGCAGCAGCAATAAGAAAAATACTATTTTTTAGATAAAGCGGCGCAACAATTACGTCGCTTTTTTTATACAGAGAAATTTGACGCCACAATCTTCAGACGTAGGATTTCAATTAGTACATACGAGTCATCAGGCCCGGGCGGGTTTGTTAAAAACTGCCCACGGTGAAATACCAACACCTTTTTTTATGCCTGTGGGTACCCAGGGTACTGTCAAGGCACTTGAACAGCGCGAACTCATACAATTGGGTGCGCGAATTATTTTATCAAATACATATCACCTTTACCTCCGGCCGGGAGACGATGTTCTCTACTCTGCCGGGGGATTGCATTCGTTTATCTCCTGGGATCGTGCGATATTGACCGATAGCGGAGGATTCCAGGTGTTCAGTCTCTCAGATCTCCGGGAAATAAACAATGACGGAGTGATGTTCCGTTCGCACATCGACGGATCATCACATACATTTACTCCCGAGAGCGTTGTAAGGATGCAGAGGATCATAGGATCTGATGTTATGATGGTACTCGACGAGTGCATCACCTCAAATGCCGAATTCGAAGCTGTTGCTTCGGCGATGCATCGTACAATAAATTGGGCAGGACGAAGTGTATGTACCCTTGAAGAAACTGAACCGCTCTATGGTTTCGATCAGATGCTGTTCGGTATTGTACAGGGTGGTGTTTATGAAGAACTCCGTCAGGAATGCATTGAAAAATTGACTGCAATGCCGTTTCACGGATATGCGATCGGCGGACTTGCGGTCGGTGAACCGATTGATGATATGTACCGGATCACACAATTTACGGCGGCGAAGTTACCGGTTCATAAGCCCAGATATCTTATGGGTGTTGGTACGCCTGAAAACATTCTGCGTGCGGTTGCATCAGGAGTCGATATGTTCGATTGCGTTATGCCGACACGGAATGCCCGAAACGGAATGTTGTTTACGTCGACCGGAACGGTAAATATTCGAAACGCAAAACATAAAGCGGACCGCGAACCCGTCGATCGATCGTGTGATTGTTATACATGCGTCACTTTTACACGAGGTTATCTCAGACATCTGTTTATCGCAAAAGAAATACTCGGCTTGCAGCTTGCAACCCTGCATAATATTTCGTACTATCTTCGCCTGATGTCGGAGGCAAGGAAAGCGATTATAGACAATACATATAGTCGGTGGATGGAGATGACATTAGCAAAGATGCAGGCCACTGAAAGCCGGGAATAATATGATAAAAAACATACAAGGAATACATTAAGTAACACAATAGAATTCATATCCGGAGGAACACTACATGCTCAATTACATATTGGCAATGGCACCTGCAGACGGAGGCGGTGAAGGGGCCTTTACGGGAACATTGATTATGTTTCTTTTAATTATTTTCATATTTTATTTCCTAATCATTCGTCCGCAACAAAAGAGACAAAAGGAAAGACAGCAATTGCTCGACTCGGTAAAGAAGGGGGATAAGATTGTAACAGTCGGAGGTATGCACGGTGAGATAGTCGGCATCGATGAGAAAACAATATTGGTGAAGGTAGCGGATAATGTGAAACTAAAATTGGATCGATCATCAGTTAATTCGATAACAAAGAGTGCCGATGCATAATGAGCAGTTATAGTTTTTCCACAGTAGCGGAAGCAATAGAGGACATTCGAAACGGAAAAATCATTATTGTAGTCGACGATGAAGACCGCGAGAACGAAGGGGATTTTATTGCAGCAGCCGAAAAAATAACCCCCGAAATGGTAAATTTTATGGCAACCCACGGTCGCGGAATGATTTGTGCGCCGTTAACGGGCGAACGTGCTGCGGAACTCAATTTGGATTTAATGGTACCGGTAAATACCTCCTCGCATGAAACGCCCTTTACTATTACCGTTGATTATAAAATCGGGACAACCACCGGTATCTCGATGGCTGACCGCGCAGCTACGATCAACGCTTTAGCTAACCCTGCTATACGGGCAGAGGACTTTGCACGGCCGGGACATATTTTTCCCCTGCGGGCCACCGAAGGCGGTGTACTTCGAAGAGCAGGACATACGGAATCGGTTGTGGATTTAACACGGCTCGCGGGATTGCATCCGGTCGGTGTGCTGTGCGAGATTCTCAATCCTGACGGAAGTATGGCAAGACTGCCGGAACTGATGGCGATCAGTAAAAAATACAATCTCAAAATCATATCGGTTCGGTCACTCATTGAATACCGGCTGCAGCGGGAAAAACTGGTTACGCGCATTGCGACCACGCTGCTGCCGACTGAGTTTGGAGAGTTCATCTGTTATGTTTACCACAGTGATACAGACCGAAAAGATCATCTGGCACTTGTCAAAGGTGAAATTACGCCCGACAAACCGGTCCTGGTGCGGGTTCATTCGGAATGTCTTACCGGTGATGTATTCGGATCACGACGTTGTGATTGCGGTGATCAGTTGCATGCCGCAATGCTTAAGGTGAATGATATCGGCGAGGGCGTCATTTTATACATGCGTCAGGAGGGGCGGGGTATCGGACTTATCAATAAGTTAAAGGCATATCAATTGCAGGATGAGGGGCTGGACACAGTGGAGGCAAACGAAAAGTTAGGTTTCAAGCCCGATCTCCGGGATTACGGGATCGGTGCTCAGATCCTAAGAGATCTCGGTGTCGGTAAAATCCGGTTGCTTACAAATAATCCCAAAAAGATAGTCGGACTGCATGGGTACGGTCTTGAGATCGTAGACAGGGTATCATTGGAAATTCCAATAACTACCTTGAACGAACGTTATTTACGGGCAAAGCGCGATAAATTAGGACATTTACTTCTGATGGATTTGAAATAAAGTCGATGCATATAATATTATCATACAGGAAAAAACTATGAGTAACAAACACTGGCAGGCAAAATCAGTTATCGATCATCTGAATATCACCGAGGTGAGTAAATTACTTAGTTATTGCAAAAAGCAATTTCCGCGAGTGTTTAAAAGGACAAAAGCAGATGAAGCCGATTGTGTACGGGCGGTCGATACCGCACTCACAAATCTGAAAAATGGTAAACCGTTCGTGCTGAAGAGTATTCTTGAAAAGGTTGAGTATGACGTTATCTACCGGACGCTGATAAAATATAAAAAGCAGACGAAAGCGGCAAACTTTCTCGGTCTGAAGGAACAGACATTACGATATAAAATGATTCGTTTGAAAATTCCCACCATCCGCTCGGATCAGCGATATTATTATATTGAGGATATGGAGCAGGAAGAGAAAAAGCAAGGATAAATCTGTATTATTGGTATGTTGTATTATTGGTATGTTGAGTGGGTTGTAAAATGAATAGATTATTACTCGTTGGAAATGACGAATCTCTCCATAATAAATTTAGCGAAAACCTTTCTTACCCGGTAAAAAAAACTACATCAGGAACCGGAAGCATTTCAATCCTGAAAAATGAACGGATCGATTGTATTTTAATTGATCTTTCGATAACCGATATCAAGCCGTGTGACCTCATTGAGAGAATGCGAAAAAATATTTCCGGGAACACTCCGATCATCGTGCTATCGGATTCCATCACTCCGAAACAGGTCGATCTGTACATACGAAAAGGAGCAACCGGTTTTATTCTTAAAAAATACCGGGGTAATGAACTTACGCTGGACCCTCTTTTTGAACTCAACCTTGGTCGATTACAAAAGCCTGAAAAATTTAAAGCTACATCGGATGATGATACCTGCGTAAAGTTTATCTATAGCCACAAACGGATGCGGCGTCTTCATTACGAAATGAAAAAATGCTCGAATTTTGCAACAACGGTACTCCTGGTCGGTGAAACCGGCGTCGGTAAGGACTGTGCTGCGAGAGAAATTCATGCTCTCAGCGCCCGACGCAATAAACCATTCGTCGTTGTCCCGGTAAATTCGATTGCAGAAAGTTTAATTGAATCGGAGCTGTTCGGTCATGAAAAGGGGGCTTTCTCCGGTGCACAGAGGAAAAAAATCGGCAAATTCGAAGCTGCCCACGGTGGTACAATCTATATACCGGAAATTTCCGACTTGCCGGATATCGTCCAGCTTAAACTTTTAAACTTTATTCAATACAGAACAGTCACTCAGGTCGGACAGGATCCGCTCACCCCTCATAAATATTTGGATGTACTGTTAATTTTTTCGACCAATGTAGATCTGGAATTGTTGGTTAGGCGGCAAAGGATCAGGGAAGATTTTTATCACAGGATCAATGTGGTAAAACTTACCATCCCGCCGTTACGGGATAGAAAAGAGGATATTATTCCGCTTGCGGATTATTTTAGCAGGAAATATTCTTACAAGTTCTTTCAAAAAGAGATTAAAATGGGGCAGGATGTTATCAAAGCACTGCAGCGATACGATTGGCCCGGAAACGTTCGTGAATTGGAAAATGTTATTGAGCACTCGTTAATATATGCAGTCGATAAATATTCACAGGACGGTATTCCCGATGTGCTCGGGGTTGAATACTTCTCCGAATTTATCAATAAGCAACTGCATAGCAATATGATCTACAATGACAATAACTCTGAGATACCCCGTTCTTATAAAGCTGCTGAGCAGCAGTTCAGGAAAGAATATTTCAGAAGGTTGTTGGAAAAGACAGATGGTAGTGTATCCAGAGCTGCATCGATTGCAAATATGACGCCTCAGGGATTAAGGAAAATTTTAAAGAAACTTGGCATTAATCCGAAACTAACCGCGTCAATGTCTCTTTGGGTGTCAGGTATTGAGAAACACTTGTTTCCGGTGTTTGAATGGGCTTCAAAGTTCCTGTAAATCCCATATATTAAAGATAGTTACATAACTTCCCATCAACGCGTCCGCTCTCTCCTCCTGGATGGATCCTACAAGTGATAACAACGATCTATCCAATCTGTGGTGTACAAGTATATATTATTGAATGAGTTATGCATAGAATGATTGCATACTCCAGATAAATTCCATATGTGGAAACTCCCGTTTACTAAGGAAACAACAGTTTCCTGCCTCAGTGTGCAAAACCTCCCGTTATTTATATTTTTCAA
>SLQE01000466.1 GCA_007131635.1 Bacteroidota bacterium
AACGATTACCGTATCAGCGACGGAATCTACATTCAAACCCGAAACCGTCGTGCACCTTGAAGTTGTAACAACCGCTGCTATTTCCCCGGATGGTGAAAAGGTTGCATACATCCGGCGAACCCAGCGAGCACCCGAAGACGTGCGTGGTGCAGCGTATACGGAAATGTTTCTCGTCCCGGCCGGGGGCGGACAGGCACAGCAATTTACTTTCCGGCCGCATAACGTGGCAAATCTACAATGGTCACCGGATGGACACTATATATATTTTCGCTCTCATCGATCCGAAGTACACCGGGGCATGCAGGTATACCGTATATCGGTCAAAGGCGGCGAAGCCGAGTTAGTGACGACGGAACCATCGCCGGTTCTTGCATATAAAATTTCGCCCGACGGAACAAAGCTTGCATACATACTTCAAGACCCCGAACCGGAACTTGTACGAATGAGAAAGTCGGCAGGCGACGATTGGCGTATCGAAGATGAATTTTACCGACACCGGCGTATCCATTTGGTTGATCTCAAGACAATGGAAAAACATGTTGTTACGCAATTCGACAAATCGGTATGGGATTTTGCGTGGTCACCCGACAGCGAATACCTGCTTATACAGGCAAGTGAGATTCCGGATACCGATCATATGTATATGTTTAAAAACATGTACATAGTCCCATCATCTGGTACGGATACTGCGGAGCTCTTCGTTGAAACCGAGGGAAAGCTCGGCGGGATGACATTCTCACCGGACGGCAAGCACGTTGCCTGGCATGGCGCAGTCGATATAAGCGATCCGACGGAGGGAACGATGTTTATCGCGGATGTTGCAACGCGTGAAACGTGGCCGGTTACACCCGATTTCGAGGGCACCGTTACGTGGGTCGATTGGAAAGATAATAACGCGCTCGTTTTTACCTCGGAGGAAAAAACATGGACCCGTATGAGCACCGTTTCTTATCGCGGCGGGAACCGGGATATACTATTCGATGAACGGGAGCACCCGGAATTCACATCCGCTCAGTTTGCCGACAATAAGACAACATTCGTCACGGTCGCATCCGCATTTAACCATCCAAACGAAGTGTTCGTCGGCAACATCCGGGAAAAAGTACTTGGACGAATTACGTATCACAACCCGGAACTCAAGCATGTAGCATTCCAAAACTATGAATATGTAGAGTATGAAGCACGGGACGGACTCCTTATAACCGGATTACTGCTGAAACCGGTAAACTACCGGGACGGCACACGCTACCCGCTCATATGTCAGATACATGGCGGACCCGAGGCCGCATATACACACGGTTGGAATACCAGCTATGCCGCGATGACGCAATTATATTCACAACAGGGATTCATGGTCTTTCTGCCGAATTACCGGGCAAGTACGGGAAGAGGTGTAGAGTTTGCAAAAGCGAATCACCGGGACGGAGGCGGTAGAGAATTTACGGACGTCATCGACGGTGTGGAATATTTATATCAGCAAGGATTGATCGATCGTGACCGCGTCGGTATAGTCGGAGGATCGTACGGCGGATATTTCGCCAACTTAGCCGCGACACGGTATGCAGGCACCTTTGCGGCTGCGGTGAGCTGGGTCGGTATCTCTAATCAATTTTCAAAAACAGGAATGACCGATACACCGCTCGAGAATATACTGGTACATTTCGACCGTGCACACTATCAGGACGAACACCGTATCGGTATTATGGAAGCATCTCCCATCTGGTATCTCGAACAGGCGGTCCGCGAAGAGAATCAAACACCGCTCCTTATTCTTCACGGTGAGATGGATGCCCGCGTACCGTACGGTCAGGCAGTTGAATTGTACCGTGGTTTATTATTATCATATAAACACCATCGGGGTATGACGCGCGATGAAATACCGGTCACGCTTATCTCATATCCCCGCGCCGGGCACGGGACGGGCGAAGTCCGGCAACAACTCCATTTCTCAAATACGGTACTCGGGTTTTTCAAAAAACACCTGGGAACAGAAAATTAATGCTGAGAGTCAGAGAGATCATCACTACATATGTACACAATACAGGAGGTTACCATGTTTTATAAGAAAAAAATCATTTTCAGTTCATCGATATTGTTGTTCCTTCTCATTTCATTTACAATCCCGAGCGCACAGGCGCAGGACATACTGACACCCGAGATCGTGGTGAATCTTGAGGTCGTTACAGGTACCGCTCTGTCTCCCGACGGCAGTCATATAGCGTTTATCCGGCGTGTACAACGCGATCCCGCAGACGATAGCGGCGGAGCATATACCGAACTCTTTGTCGTTCCATCTTCCGGCGGCGATCCCGTGCAGTTTACACACAGACCGCACAACGTTACCGATGTGCAATGGTCTCCGGACGGAAATTATATCTACTTCCGTTCAAACCGCCCGGCGATATTTGCCGGTATGCAAGTATACCGACTCCCTATGGCCGGCGGAGAAGCTGAGCTCATAACGAAATCCGAAACACCGGTCGCCGCTTATCAACTTGCCCCCGACGGTGAAAAAATCGCATATGTCGCATCGGATAAAAAACCAGCGGAAATTCAAAAGCAGGAAGAAAACTGGATTATCGAAGCCGATTATTTCCTGCACCGCCGTTTATATGTAAAAGACATTCACGGCGGAGATCCTGTAAAGATAACCCGGGAAGATAAATCCGTGTGGTCAATGGCGTGGTCGCCCGACGGGAACACAATACTTTATCAGGCAAGTCCCCTGCCGACAGTCGATCATTCGTACATGTTTAAAAAAATGTATCTTGTTGAAGCAAGCGGGAATGCCGGACCCCGATTGCTGGTTGACACCGAAGGTAAACTCGGCGATATGGCCTGGTCACCCGACGGACGCCATGTTGCCTGGATCGGCGGCGTGGATATACACGATCCGATCGACGGCATGTTATTCGTTGCCGATGCGGCATCGGGTGAGATGTGGGAACTCATACCTCTTTTTGAAGGGACGGCAACATGGCTTGACTGGATAGATGACAGCACAATAATATTCACATCGGAAGAAAAGGTGTGGACGCGGATGAGTACCATTCCCTACCGGGGCGGTAACAGGGCAATCATTATAGATGAGACCGGTCCGAATTTTACCTCAGCTCATTTTGCGAATGATCGCCTGACATTCACGACAAACGCATCATCATTCGATCATCCGCCGGAAGTATTCCTCGGCAACATCGATCAAAAAAGTATCGAGCGGATTACGAATCATAATCCCGTACTCGAGACTATGAGATTCAACAATTACGAGTATGTTGAGTATGAAGCGCGTGACGGATTACTCATTACCGGATTGCTCCTTAAACCGATCAATTATCGGGAAGGTCAACGGTATCCGCTTATCTGTCAGATCCATGGCGGACCGGAAGCTGCGTATACACACGGCTGGAATACAACCTATTCTACGATGACACAATTATATTCACATAATGACATCATGGTGTTTCTCCCCAACTACCGCGCAAGCACCGGTCGGGGCGTTGAGTTCGGTAAAGCAAACCATGAAGACCTCGGAGGGAAAGAGTTCACCGACGTTATCGACGGCGTCAACTATCTTGCTCAACAAGGACTTATTGATCGCGATCGTGTGGGCATCACCGGCGGATCATACGGCGGTTATTTTTCTGCCCTTGCCGCTACCCGGTATGCCGGAGAATTTGCTGCATCCGCGATGTTTATCGGCATATCAAATTGGTTTTCCGATACCGGGACTTCCGATATACCCTGGGAAAACTCGCTTGTTCATTTCAACCTGTGGCATTTCAAAGAAGATCACCGTATGGCGTTTATGGAGTCTTCGCCGATATGGTATCTCGAACGTGCAGTACAACCCGGAAATGAAACACCGTTGCTGATTCTCCATGGTGCAGAAGATCAACGAGTACCGATGGGACAGGCGGTAGAGCTATGGGTCGGACTGAAGATGGCATATAAGGAATTACGGGACAAAGCGCTTGAAGAGATACCGGTTACGTACATTACCTATCCCCGCGGCGGACACGGATTGTTCGAGGTCAAACAACAGTTGCACTACTCCGAGACGGTACTCGGGTTCTTTCACGAACACCTGAAGTAATAAAACATTCCGCACGGTACCTGCAGCAGAAAGAGTTTACACGAACTCGTTCATTTTCTTCTGCTGCAGGTAGCGGGCACAACCATTATCAAATCTGAAGAGAAAAACGGGGAGTCTTCCGTTGATCGAATGTTACCTTCCTCACCAAAAAGCAAGCAGAAAAAAATGTTATGAGCTTTTTGTTTTCCAATAGAGTATCAGGATAACCAGTCCCATACCTCCATCAACAATACCGGAGAGTAATACCATAACTATGGATTCGATGAGAAAGTAATACGAGAGAAGGAATATTGTCGCAACACATTTTATAACGATGGAGAAGATAACAAGATATTCATAGCGTTTCGGGTCGGTGCTCGCTTTGTAATAAACGTAAGGAACAAGCAAATGGAAGACACCGCCCTGCATTTGAAAAAACCGGCTCTCCAGATACGGGAAACCGAAAAATCCCATAACAGACGGACCTGCAATAATTAACACAATACCGACACCCAGCGTATGTGCGGCCACAAGAAGAAGAAACCACCTGAGTAAACGATCGGATGTGTACATTTTATTCCTGTACTATATCGATTATATAATACGGGGCTGTGTAACAGACAGCCCCGTTATGAGAGAAAGACATACCGATCCACACCCGTATAGAGACGGCATGTCCTTCATCGTTAGATTATCAGCTTAATCCATTATTTTCCGTAAGAATGCCGGTTTATCCGGATTTTGCTTATCGATCTTTTCTTTTTCCTTATCTTTCTCGAGACGCTCGTCACTGCTGCGGTAATGGCTTACCGTGAGATCGATACCCCGTCGCATATACGCCGGTTCATCCAACCGTTTTAAATCCTGTACACCCGATGGGATGTGGTCAAGTATTTTCGATTGTTTCGCCGGACGTGCCGATGGTTTTTTGTTAAAGCCGGTAGCAATAACGGTAACCATAATCTCTTCATCCAGTCTCTCATCAACCACGGCACCGAGTATAATATTCGCATCATCGCCGGCAGCCTCGGAAATGACATTCGTCGCCTCGTCAATTTCGACAAGACTCATGTTCTTACCGCCCGTGACGTTGACCAGAACTCCCTGTGCACCGGAAATAGATACGCCCTCGAGCAGCGGGCTCGATATTGCCGACTGTGCTGCTTCGATGGCCCGGTTCTCACCTTTACAGACACCGGTTCCCATCAGGGCATCGCCCATCTCGCGCATAACGGTCCGCACATCGGCAAAATCCACGTTAATAAGTCCGGGCACGGTTATCAGTTCAGAAATTCCACGGGTTGCATTATTCAATACCTCGTTCGCAATATTAAATGCTTCTATCAATGAGGTATTTCTCTCGACGATGGAAAGCAATTTCTGATTGGGAATGACAATCAGCGTATCGACATGCTTTTTGAGATCTTCGATACCCATTTCCGCCTGTGCCAATCGTTTCTTCCCTTCGCAATTAAACGGCTTGGTCACAATGCCGACAACCAATGCACCGATTGTTTTTGCGATATTTGCAACGATCGGAGCACCGCCGGTACCGGTGCCGCCTCCCATACCTGCGGTGATAAAAACCATATCGGCGCCATCTAATGTTCGGGCAATTTCATCGCGGTCTTCTTCCACGGCCCGGTGTCCGATCTGCGGATCGGCCCCTGCTCCCAAACCGCGGGTTAAGTTTTTACCGACCTGAATTTTGTGCTTTGCGCCGTTCTTTTCGAGTGCCTGGGTATCGGTGTTGATAGCAACGAATTCAACGCCCTGAAGACCTTTTTCGATCATGCTGTTGATTGCGTTGCCGCCCCCGCCACCGACACCGACGACGCGGATTTGCGCACCATTTTGTTTTTTGATATCCAGTTCAATCACGGTAACCTCCTTTATGTATTGGGTGTGGATGTATTATATGTACTCTTAAAATCTGATTCCTTCTTTTACAGCCTCTTAAAGTTCGTCGAACCATCCTTTCATTCGATCGATTATTTTTTTAACACCTGCGCCCTTACTTTTGCCGTTGAACTCAAGTGTTGCCTGCTCATTATTTTTCAATCTGTGTAAGATCAGACCCACGGCAGTCGAATATATCGGGTTCTCAACTTCTTTAACCAATCCCGCCCGGAAACCTGTTGGAATACCGAGTTTGACAGGCATACCGAGAACTTCCTGGGCAAGATCAACGGTACCTTTGACGAGTGATCCGCCGCCGGTCAGGACAGCCCCGGCAGACAAATGTTTCGAATAGCCGGAACGTTTTATCTCCATAGCGGCAATTTCCAGGATTTCCTCCATCCGCGGCTGAATAATCTGGCAGAGTAAGCGGTTATCGATCTCGAGCGGGGGCCGCCCGCCGATACCCGGTAGTGTTATTTCTTCGGTATCAATGATCGACGGCATATAGGCACAGCCGAATTCACGCTTCAATCGTTCCGCCTGTTCCTTCAATACACCGAGTCCCTTGCGAATATCGTCGGTAACTTTTTGTCCGGCGATACCGCTGTCGTAGGTATGACGTATCGTGCGTTCTTCAAAGACAGCGAGATCGGTGGTACCGCCGCCGATGTCGATGAGTACGACGCCAACCTCTTTTTCCTCATCGTCGAGTATCGCATAACTCGATGCCAGCGGTTCGAGCACCATGTCCTCTACATCGAGTCCCGTACGTTGTACACATTTATATATATTCTGTGCGGCAGTAACCAGTCCGGTAATAATATGCACGTTCGCTTCCATGCGTACACCCGACATACCGACCGGATCATGCACACCGTCCTGGCCGTCAATAATAAACTCCTGCGGGATAACGTGGAGGATTTGCCGGTCGGAAGGGAGCGCGACACGTTTCGTATCCTCTATGAGACGGTCGACATCCGATTGCATGATTTCGTTATCGGCATTACTGATCGCAATGACTCCCCGACTTTGGAAACTCTGAATATGTTCTCCCGCGATCCCGACGTTTACCCGTTTTACCTTTATGCCCGATTGTGCCTGTGCTTCCTCAACAGCCCGCTGTATCGATTTCACCGTCTTATCGATGTTTGTAACTACTCCGCGGGTCAGGCCCTCGGACGGGCTCCGGCCGATGCCGAGAATATTTAAGTTTCCTCCCTCTTCTTCGGCAGCAACGATTACACACACCTTCGTCGTTCCTAAATCAAGTCCTACTATAATATCATTATGCATATGCTCATCTCACTTTATATATTGTACATAAACTTCATCTGGCCGTCCGCCAGCGGGTAACAATCTGACCATCGAACCTCAAATCGATACTCACTATCTGATCCGCTCCCACCGGTACGATTTCCTGCAGCCAGAATTCTCTGAATCCGATTAATATCTTTGCCGTGATATCCCTGCCGAGTATGACCGGGACTCCGCCATCGGTCGTATATGCAACGACTCCGCCATCGTCGAGTACGTGCATCTCCGAAAAAAGGTGATGCAACATCTCATCCGCCGATTTTGTCGCGCGAAAAACCTGTAAAGCCAGATTGACCCCCTCGTTTTGTAACGTATCACCGGTTTGCGGAATCGCAAACGATCCGCTCACGACTGCTGCACCCCGTACTGCATCTCCATATCGCATCGGCAGCACGATATTCTCATCATCGATAAGTGCCATTCTCGAGCCCAACAACACCGCCTCGGGTTTTCTTTCCCGTACCGTCACTCGTATCATCGAGGGGAAATCCCTGTTTACCGTCACGGAGCGAACATAGGGATGGCGTTTCACCCGATCTCGTATTTCACGAAGGTCAATGTCATCAAACAATACGCCTTTCTCCAATGCAATGAGATGCAAAATCTCATCCTGATCGATATAATTCGTACCGTGGATGGTAACCTTAGACACCTCAAGATGCCTTGACCAGGATTGTGCGGCGAACCAAAGACCGCCGAATAATCCGATAATCAATATAGTCAACAATCCTTTTCGCATAGTTTACTGAGGTATCTCCGACGGAATATCAGTTAAAACTTTTAATTCACTTTTATCGAATCCGACAAATATAATTTCGTGTTCAAGCACTATTTCAAACCGTTTATAGACTTCCTGTCGTATCAAAACCATTAACGCAAAAACATCTTTCGCAGATGCGTTTTCTGCATTGACGATAAAGTTTGCATGAAGATCGGATATCATTGCACCGCCGATCCTTCTTCCCTTCAGTCCACAGTCCTGGATAAGCTTCGCCGCAAAGTGTCCCTCGGGATTTTTAAAAATACTCCCCGTATTGGGAAGGTTAACCGGTTGTGCGGCATTGCGTCTTATCAGCAATTCACGCCGGATACGAATCAGATCTTCTTTATCCTTTTTAGGGAAACTGAAACT
>SLQE01000129.1 GCA_007131635.1 Bacteroidota bacterium
AATACTACTTTCTGTCCTTTTGCTACATTGGGTGCTCCGCATACGACTGTATGTTTGCTTTTTCCGTCAAAAACATCGCACACACTTAACCGATCTGCATTTGGGTGCCTTCGCACATCGCGGACTTCACCGATAACGAACCGTTTGTATGTCTCGAATGTAGAGTACATCGATTCGACCTCGAGACCAACCATAGTTAAGCGTGAAGCAATCTCTTCATGTGATTCAGGAATCGTTACGTAATCTTTGAGCCAGTTAAAAGATATATTCATAGGACGTAGTGGATAAGATCAGGTAAATTGATTGAGTAGACGTACATCGTTTTCATACAACATCCGGATATCGTCGATGCCATAGAGCAACAACGTCGTTCGGTCGATTCCCATACCGAATGCATAGCCGGTTACTTTTTCGGGATCATACCCGACAGCTTTGAAAACGTTCGGGTCAACCATCCCGCATCCTAAAATTTCGAGCCAGCCGGTCTGTTTGCACACGCGGCATCCCTTGCCTTTGCAGAGGAAGCAAGAGATATCCATCTCGGCACTTGGTTCCGTGAAGGGGAAAAAGCTCGGCCGGAACACATACTTTACGGTCGAACCGAAAAATTTCTTTGCGAATGTCGCTAGCGTACCTTTTAATTCCGCAAAGGTAATGTTTTCGTCCACGGCAAGTCCTTCGAGCTGATGAAACATACAGTAGCTGCGGGCACTGATTGCTTCATTCCGGTATACGCGTCCCGGCATGATATGCCGGATAGGAGGTTTCCGGTTCATCATGACACGTATTTGCACCGGTGATGTGTGTGTCCTCAGAAGAGCGGTTTTATCGAGGAAAAATGTATCCTGCATATCACGGGCGGGATGGTCAGGGGGAAAATTCAGAGCTTCAAAGTTGTGAAAATCATCCTCGATTTCCGGACCGAGCGCTACGGCAAACCCCATCGACTTGAAAATATCGGTCATATCATCGAGTGCCTGTGTGACGGGGTGTTTGGTACCCACAGGGCGGCGACGGCCGGGAATTGTAAGGTCTATTCCCTCTCTCGATGTTGTTTTCAACTGCTCAAGGTCACGTTTTTTGTCATCGTAAAGCTGTTGAGCGGTTTTTCGAAGCTCATTCAGTGCTTTCCCGAGGAGAGGTCGTTCTTCGGATGCGGCAGTTTTTAAACCTTCGAACATCTGCTGCACAATCCCCTTCCGCACAAGATATTTCAAACGAAACAGTTCGAGATCTTCTGCCGTTGAAACATGTTGAATATCCGATTTGACCTTCTCTATAGTTTCGTTTACGGAATGTATGTTCATGCTATATAACGCGGTTGAGATTATATATAAAAACTCCCATTACAACACCACGGTATCCCGTTTGATGCACGGGAAAGGTATGATAGAGAATGGGAATTTGCCTGAATCAGGCCATTGCAAATTTCACGACTTCGGAAAATGCTTTTGGATGATTGGTTGCTAAATCGGCAAGTACCTTTCGGTTGATCTGTAGATCTTTACTACCGAGTGCTTCAATGAGTTTTGAATAATTGGTACCGTTTATCCGTGCAGCGGCATTAATCCGGGTAATCCATAATTGCCGGAAGGTGCGTTTCTTTGTCCGACGATCACGGTACGCATATTGCATTGATTTATCTACATGATGCTTTGCGACCGTGAACACCTTACTCCGGGCACCGAAAGCACCCTTTGCCTGCTTCAGTACTTTTTTCTTTCGCCTTCTGGATGCGACGTTATTTTGTGATCTTGGCATGCGTCATTACTCCTGCATGTATCGGTTATTAAATTCAGTTGCTTGTTAATTTCCCACCATCCGGCTCACCCGATTTTGATCCGCCGGATGTACCAGAGTAGCTTTTCGCAAGTTTCTCTTCCGCTTGCGGGACTTTTTCGTTAAAATGTGGCTCTTATATGCTTTCACTCGTTTATATCTTCCGGAGGCAGTTCGCTTAAATGATTTTGCCGCGCCCCGGTTTGATTTCATTTTTGGCATGGTTTTTCCTTCTGATAAATAGATACAAAAAAAAATATTTAATTCTTTTTACCGCCGCCTTTTTTCTTATCGGGCGCCAGCATCATGATCATACTTCGCCCTTCCATTTTCGGTTCTTGTTCAACTTTTGTGATATCCTCTACTTTTTCCAGCAGTCGTTGAAGAATATCTTTACCATGGTCCTGATAGGTAATTTCGCGCCCTTTAAATATTACCGTTGCCTTTACCTTATTTCCATCTTCTAAAAATCTTCGTACATGACGGGCTTTATATTCGAAATCGTGATCATCCGTATTCGGGTGCAGCCGGATCTCTTTCACCTGCGTTTGCTGTTGATGCTTCCGCTGCAATTTTTCCTTTTTCATTTGTTCGTAACGGAACTTACCGTAATCAAGGAATTTACAGACCGGAGGATTAGCGTTGGGTGAAATTTCTATTAAATCATATCCTCTGTTTTCCGCTATTCGTCTGGCCTCTTGAATTAAAATTATACCAAGTTGATTTCCGTTCTCATCGATGACTCGCACCCGTTGAGCACGAATTTCTTCATTAACGCGTAACCGCTTTTCTTTGATAGAGTGATCTCCTATTTAGTGTGACAATTTTTTCAAACGAATTTCTTCAGTAAGCGCTGACACAAAAGCGTCAAGCTCCCGGGTTCCGGTATCCCCTTTGTGATGCTTTCGAACGGACACCGTTTTATTCTCCACTTCTTTATTACCGACAATGAGCATATATGGCACTTTCTGAGTTTCCCACTCCCGGATTTTATATCCGATCTTTTCATTCCTCAGATCCATTTCAACGCGTACGCCGGATTCTTTCAGACGCGCGGCAATCGATGATGCATAGGCGTGATGTGCGTCGCTTATCGGTAATACCGCGACCTGTACCGGTGACAACCAGGCGGGGAATGCACCCGCGTAATGTTCGACCAGGATTCCGATGAATCGTTCAAAAGAACCGAACACTGCCCGATGTATCATGACGGGACGTACCCTTTCACCCTGTTCATTGACGTACTCGAGATCAAATCGCTCCGGCATCTGAAAATCGAGCTGGATGGTCGCGAGTTGCCACATTCTTCCGAGCGCATCTTTGATCTGTATGTCGATTTTGGGTCCGTAAAATGCGCCGTCCTTTTCCTTAAGAGTAAAATCAATCTGGTTGCGTTTAAGCGCCTGTTCGAGCGCAAGTTCCGCCTTCTCCCAGAGAACCGGATCACCCATAGAATCCTCGGGTCGGGTAGCGAGACTGAACGTGGGCACAAAACCGAATATAGTATACACTTTTGTAATCAGTTCGATCAGATGATCGATCTCATCGAGTATCTGATCAGGACGCACAAAAAGGTGTGCATCGTCCATTGTAATTTGTCTTACGCGAAACATCCCGCCGAGCGCTCCGGAGATTTCATTTCTGTGCAGCCGTCCTATTTCAGAAAGACGGATCGGTAAATCTTTGTAACTCCGGACTTTAATTTTATAGACGTATGTGCTTTCCGGGCAGTTCATCGGTTTCAGGCTGAAAGTTTCATCATCGACATCGAGAAGAAACATATTTTCCTGATAATGATCCCAGTGTCCGGATTGCTGCCACAATTTTTTCTTTACCAGAATCGGTGTACTTATTTCATCGTAGCCGGTCCCGTCAAGCTCTTCGCGAATAAATTTTTCGAGTTCACGAAATACGATCATTCCTTTTGGCAGCCAGAAAGGAGCCCCGGGAGAAATCTCGTTAAACATAAATAGTTCAAGATCTTTTCCGAGTTTCCGGTGATCACGCCTTCTCGCCTCTTCAAGCCGCTCGAGATATTCATCAATAAATTTTCTTTTGGGTGAAGATACACCGTACACCCGTTGCAGCATTTGCCGATCGCTGCTCCCGCGCCAGTACGATCCCGAAACACTCAAGAGTTTAAAGTGTTTGATTTTCTTTGTGTTCGGGAGATGCGGTCCCCGGCACAGATCGGTGAAGGATCCCTCGTGATATAAACTGATCACCTCGTTGTTGCCGTCCATTTCATCCAGCAACTCGAGTTTATACGGATCATTTTTCTTTTCAAAGAAATCAATCGCTTTTTCTTTCGGAAGGACCTCCCGCTCGAATTTCTCACCGCGGTCTACAATCTCCTTCATCTTTTCTTCAATACGTGCCAGATCCTCATCTGACAAACGGGCCTGAATATCAATGTCGTAGTAGAATCCGTTCTCGATAGCCGGACCAACACCAAACTTCGCACCCGGGAATAATTCCTCGATAGCGTGTGCCATAACATGAGAAGTACTGTGCCAGTAAACATGTTTACCCTCGGGATCCTCAAACGTTAGCAAGCGTATTGCTCCATCCTGTTCAATCGGCCGATGGAGTTCTATCACACTGTCGTTATGCAATACGGCAAGTGCATCTTCCGCAAGACGTTTACTGATCGACTCTGCGATTTCGTATGCGGTAATTCCTTTGGGAAATTCTTTTTGCGAACCGTCGGGAAGTGTAAGCGTTACTTTTTCCATGCACCTCAAAAAATACTTTAACAATAAAAAATCGGAGTAGACTCCGATCTATAAGCTTTATGTGGGCAGTACTAGATTCGAACTAGTGACCTCTACGATGTCAACGTAGCGCTCTAACCAACTGAGCTAACTGCCCATCCAAATAATATTTACCGCTATTACATAAGAATACAAAATATAAGTAATTTAGGCAAATTTGTCAATTATCAGGGGTAAATGCGAGTTATTTTTTTATTTTTAGGAGTGATGTAATAATAATACAGGCAAACAACCGATTATGCGGATATTCGCCTGTATTCGACACCTTGGTAAATTACTGCATCAGACTTTCAAGTTTTTGAGTTAGTTCTTCCATTTTTTCGAAAAGAGACATTATTTCGGGGTCAATATCTTCCATTTTCCCGATAAGTACCTGTTCGAACTCAAACCGTTTTTCCTGGACCTCAGGATCTGCCATAGCTTGCTGTAAAAACGGTGTTAATTCTTGATTTATCTGTTGATATCCCTGCTGAAGTCCCTGCAGAGTTTCGAAATCTCCATCCTGCTGGGCAATCTGGATCAAATCAATTGTTTCCTCACGTTGATCGATCAGTTCACCGGCACGCGTATCCATTTCACGTAATTTATTATCCATAAATGAGGAATATTCTTCTGCGTGTTTTGCTACATTATCATCCCCAAGAGCTTGCTGTTGAATGTGCTGAAGTTTCTGCTCAATTTCCATATATTCACTATAGAGCTTTTGAAACTCTTCCCCCTGTGTTTGTGCATAAAGCAGTCCGCCTGACAATAAGAGAAGTATAGCAAGTAAACTTGTCTTATAGAGTAAGTTAGTCATTTCTATGTTCCTTTCGATTGTTTTTTAATGGTTTATTTATATTCGATATTTAATTGTCTATTTCGTCTTCTGATTCAACCGATCCTGCCCCTATATAACGTTCGAGCCAGGCATAGAGTTCTTCATACCAGAATATTGAATTTTGGGGAGTCAGTATCCAATGGTTTTCATCCGGATAATACACCAGCCGTGCATCGACACCCTTTCCCTTATAGACTCCGTATGCTTCCAGTCCCTGTAAAACCGGTACGCGATAATCCAATTCACCGTGGATGACTAGCATTGGGGTTACAAAATGTTCCGCGTGAAGTGCGGGATTCCATTCCTGCATCCTATCGAGTCCGTCCCAGGGAGAACCGTTATACGCATATTCACGATGGTCAGTTACATCCGATGCAAATTGTCCCATAATGTTATATACCCCTGCATGATTCACAAGTGCGGCAAACCGGTCGGTGTGTCCGGCGATCCAGCTAACAAGGTATCCGCCGTAACTCCCGCCTGTTGCAGCCATTTTAGTTTCATCAATGTATCTTCGTTCTATCATAAAATCAGTCGCTTTCATAATATCACGAAATGGCTTATCGGCATGGGCTCCGTGAATCGATTCGGCGAATTCCTGACCGAAACTCGTCGATCCGTGGAAGTTTGACATTGCCACGACATATCCGGGTGCTGCAAATAGCTGAGCATTCCACCGAAAGTGAAAAGAGTCTCCGAATATACCGTGCGGTCCGCCATGTATCATATGAACAAGCGGCCATTTTTTCGATGCATCGAAATCAGGCGGATAAACAATATACATTTGCACATCGGCTTCATTGGCGCCTTTATAGGTAACATCTTTTACGTCACCAAACGCTATCCTGTCGAGTATGTCCTTATTGAAGAAGGTAAGCTGTTGCAGATCGCTTCCGTTGCGGTTGATCTCAAAGAGAGCAGGCGGTTGTGTAAATGATTGATGAGAAAATATCAACCGGTCATCGCTCGCGAGCCGGACCGCGTCGTTTGTTCCGCCCCGGAATATCTCGGTCACACTTCCACCCTCTGCGGGAATAGAGAATATCGATTTTTTACCCCTGTCTTCTGCGTGAAAGTATATCGTTGTACCGTCTTCTGACCAAAGCCATTGTTGAAACGAAAAATCGATATCTTCGGTAAGGACCGTCCGTACCCCCGTACGACGGTCATACCGGACAAGGCGCACGTTATCTGCATAAAAATGCGTTGACCGTTGTTTGCCGTACAAAATCGTGTGACCATCGGGGCTATAGACCGGACCACCATCGTTTGCAGGATTATGTTCTGTTATATTCTTCATTTCACCGGTACCGTCGGTTTTCAGTAAATAGATATCGTAATCCAATCGCTCATAGGGTGGTTCGGTGCTGTTGATCGATACCGCAATTTCACTACCGTCGGGTGATATATCATACTGCGCTCCGCCCATCATCGAAAAGTATACCGATGTGCCGGGCATGAGGTCTTTCACCTCACCGGTTTCTATATCTACCGCAAACAAACGGGGGTACATACCGTCGGTGAGCCATCTGTCCCAGTGGCGATAAATTCTGTTTTCCGTCACTTTTGCGGAAACTTTGCTCTTCGGTTGATCTTCTATCATAGTTTTCAGTTTTTCAAAGTCACCGTCGTATCCGGGATATACGGTTGCAACGAATGCAATTCGCTGCCCGTCGGGAAACCACTTCGGAGTAGAAACTGAAACCGGCAGGTCTGTCACTTTTCGCGCCTCTCCGCCGTTGACGGGTATAACGTAGAGTTGTGCCGTATTGCCATCCCGGCGTGATATGAAGGCAAGATTTTTATTGTCGGGACTGAAAACCGGGGAGCTATCAGATGCAGGGTGACGCGTAAACCGGATCGGTTCGCTCCCGTCGAGATTAAGCAAATATATATCGGATGCCCCCCTGCTTTCTTCAATGTCGAATGAGGTAACCGTGAATGCAGCTCTTTTTCCATCCGGGGATACACTCGGCGCTCCGACACGTTGTATGTTCCACAAATCGGTTGGAGTGATCGGTTGTTTATCCTGCGCAAAAACGGATACGGTAAAAAACAAGATACATGTAATTATATAACTTTTCATAATACCCTCGATATTGAATATTTCGTATAGGTGCGGTTTTGATGGAGAGTTAAATTGAAGCACATATGAATTTGTGTACCGAGGGCCGGACTTGAACCGGCACGTCCTTTACAGGACCCAGGATTTTAAGTCCTGTGCGTCTACCAATTCCGCCACCCCGGCAATGGTGGTGAATTAAATTAGATAAACAAAATAATAAAATTTTCAGGGATAATCAAATAAAAAACTCTCAGTGCTTTACTGTGAGTTTTCTGCTGAGGCGCCGGGCGGATGACCCGCCGCATAAAGGTTTTGCAGACCTCTCCCTTACCACTATTGCCCACCGGAGGCAGGCGTTCCATTATAGGCATGTGTGGTAGGCCGATTTAATAGCTTCTGTATTTCCTCTCTTCCTTTTCCTGATTTTAAATATTTTTCGCGGGCCTCAGCTTCATCCTTATCTGAATATTCTTCAGTATAGACAACAACAAACGGTGCTCGCCAACGTGTTGATTTCGTTTTACCCGTATTGTGCTCCTTTAGACGCTTAGGTAAATCCTTGGTATAGCCGGTATATAACTTACCATCTTTAAGACTTTGGAGAACATAGACAGTGTATAGCACTGAATTGGAGGGTTTCATAGCAATCTAAATTAGGTATTAGCCTTTGAGGCGCCGGGCGGATTCGAACCGCCGCATAAAGGTTTTGCAGACCTCTCCCTTACCACTTGGGTACGGCGCCTTATAACACAATCTCGATTTAATTTCTTTTAACCTCTACCGTACCACTCTTGCCCGCCGGAGGCGGGTGCGGTACGGCGCCTTATAACACAATCTCGATT
>SLQE01000456.1 GCA_007131635.1 Bacteroidota bacterium
AGTTAATGGATCACTACCGTCATCCGAACAATCTTGCACTTGTAGCTCCGGGAGTCGATTCCGAGGGTAATATATATGTTGGTACGGTATTGGCCGAAGCTCCCGTTCGGGTGTACGATGCCGATTTCAATTACATAATGCCTGCGATCACCCCGACGGGGATATCGAGGACGATTGATGTTACCCCTGATGGTTTGACGTTGTTTTATATGGCGCCTCACGAGAACGCTGTGTTAAAATATACCCGTGCGGATGAATTCGATGTATTCCCCGAGGTACCGGATACGATACTCCACGGTATGAACGTTACGGCGTCGATGGTAAATCGTGTGACGGGTCATCTGTGGGTGAATACGGGTCTTAATCCTAATCGGTATGCGGGAGTTGAGACAAACTGGAAACCTGCGACGTTCTATGCCTATGATCCGGAATCCGGTGATGTCGTTGATCATATTCAGTGGCACAATCTTGAGAATAGTTTTGTAAAGATTGTTGACGGTCAGGTTGTGTTTGCCGATCCGGATGAAGACGGAGCGATCGGTCCGGGAATGCGTGCCTTTGCATTCAGCGCTGACGGCAATACCGCATATCTCGGTCAATGGACTATCCGTATCGTGCCGGCTATTCAAAAATTCGTGAGAAAGCCGGTCAGTGTAGAACCGATAGATAACCGGATAGCTCAAAGATATGAACTGCTTCAGAACTATCCGAATCCATTTAACCCGTCAACGACGATACAATTTGCACTGCCGCAGCAAGCACAGGTACGGCTCGAAATTTATAATATCCTCGGACAACGTGTTAAAGTACTCGTTGCCGATGAAGTATATCAGTCGGGTGTCCACAATGTTGTATGGAATGGGGTGAATGAGTTAAACAGAGTCGTGCCAAGCGGCATCTATATCTACCGTATCACCGCGGGCGACTTTGTCGATTCGAAGCGGATGATATTCCTGAAATAAGCTTTACCTATACTTGCTGTAGTGTTGAAAGTAAAGCTGATTTGTTGTCAGGGAAATGGGCATCCGGAAGCATTATAATCGGATGCCCATTTTTAATAAACTGACGTTCATTGTTTGGTTGTATAAAAAGATGTATCGATATGAAATATTTTTTACGATATTTTTTGGCGATTTTAATTCTCATTTCGTTTCAAAAGTTATCGTCTCAGAATTATCTCTCCGGCACCGATGTAGATAACCCGAAGCGAGAATTCCGTGCTGCATGGGTAGCTACTTCCCGTCAGCTTGATTGGCCCAAAACAACCGACCCTGAATTAGGCGAGCAGTTGCTTCGCAATATTATAAGGCGATCGAAAGATTTGGGGATGAATGCCGTTGTTTTCCAGGTCGTAGCACGTGGTGATGCAATGTACAATAGTGAACGGTTGCCGTGGTCGCCCTGGTTGACCGGGACACCCGGGAAAGATCCGGGATGGGATCCCCTTGCAGTAGCAATTAGTGAATCGCATAAACTCGGGATGGAATTGCATGCCTGGGTCAATGCTTTTCTTGTAGCTGCAGAGCACACGCCAAGGAGTGCTGAAAGTGATCCCTCTCATATTGCGTATGCCGAACCTGAATGGGTTGTTAACAATCATTGGCTCAATCCCGGCATTCCGGACGCTCGCCGGTGGCAGATCGAAAATGTAATCGAGTTAATCGAAAACTACGATGTCGATGCAATTCATTTTGATTTTATACGTTATCCGGAAGGCGGCTTGCCCGGCATTACCGATTACTTAACAAGAGAGGAGTATGACCCGGACGGATTGTCAAATCTTAACGATTGGCGTAGAAATAATATAAATGAGTTCGTCCGTGATGCATATACCGAAATAAAGAGCAGAAAGCCCTGGATTAAAGTCGGATCGGCTGTGATCGGACATCATAGGTGGTTTGCAGGGGCATGGTCGGCACTATGGGGTTATAGCAGTGTATTTCAGGATAGCAGATTATGGCTTGAAGAGGGAGTACATGACTATCTTGCGCCTATGACATACTGGGATATCGGTCACAGTGTGGATGTTCCACCGTTTGAATTTGTAGTTCGTGATTGGGTGAAAGAACGATTGGATCGTCATATATACGCAGGTACGGGAATATACAAATCATGGGTCTTTAATGAATTGCCCGCTCAAATAGATACCGTCCGTGCAGCGGGAGGACAGGGGCAGGTGCATTTTCACTATGACGTTTTAAATCAATCCCCTGCTCCATTTGGAAATCGATATGATAATTTATCGCTTATACCTGTGATGGAGTGGTTGGGAGGTGATCCACCTCCGCCACCCGTTGCGTTACGATACGAAAGGATTCCGTCAACCGGGACCGCGCAATTTCGATGGGAGGACGGCAGTCATAACGGAAAGTCGAAGCGATATGTCCTCTATCAATTTCCTCATAATACAATTACCGATTATGATTTGGATAATCCGGAGAATATTTTATACGTTACCGGTGAAAAAACTTTTACTGCATCACCATCGGGACGGGATGGTAATTATTACGCAGTCACCGCCCTTGACCGTAATAATAATGAGAGTGCAATAAGCGAAGTGTTTGAACTGGTTCCACCGGCAGTTCCAGTATTGTCGTATCCTCCTGATACAGCCGATGATTTGAGCGATTCAGTAATGATCGGGTGGTATTATTCCGAATATGCCGGAGGATTCGATATTGAGGTATCCGTCGATCCTTCTTTTTCCGGCAATTTATTTTTCAATGAAACCAATGTTCCAGATACGATGCTGATATTGACCGGTCTTGAGGGACAGCAGGAGTATTACTGGCGGGTGCGGGCGGGTAACCCTGCGGGGTCGAGTGATTTCTCCGACTCTCATTCGTTCAGAACCGGTTTCCCCGGTAATCCCCGGTTACTATTCCCGGCCGACCGATCGAGAGAACTGCCGCTCGAGGTAACATTTGAGTGGAAACAAACACCGTTGGCGAAATCATATCGCTTTCAATTAGCAACGTCTATGGTATTTCATCCCGGCTCGGTAATCGTTGATACGGTAGGAATTGCAGATACGACACTTACAGCATTAAATCTTGAAGGTAATAAAGTTCACTTCTGGCGTGTATGCGCGTCTAATGAATACGGCTCGGGTGCGTGGTCGGACGTGAGGGGGTTTCGTACAATGGTCCCGACTTCTATTGATGATACCGGGGATCTCCCGAAAGAATACGCTATAAGTCAAAATTACCCGAACCCGTTTAATCCGGTGACGAGAATTCGTTACCAGTTGCCGGTCGCATCACCGGTACAGATTCATGTATATGACGTACTCGGACGCAAAATCAGTGTTTTGATCGATGATGTGAAACCGGCGGGTATACATACGGTTGATTTTAACGCCGGCAACTTACCGACCGGCTTATACATATACCGCATAACAGCGGGAGACTTTATTGCTTTAAATCAGATGATGTATCTAAAATAAGTAGTATAGTCTCCGGTAAATTTGCGAATAAAAAAACTAACCGACTAATTGATTATATATGGGTATTTCATTATGAAAAATATTCTTTTTGTATTTTTATTATTATTTACTGCATGTGCAGGGTATACGGATGCTCCCGTAAAAATCGGTGCTGAGTTATTGTTCGAAGACCATATCGATCTGTTACAGGGCAAACGTGTCGGACTTGTGACTAATCACACGGGTATTCTTCCCGACGGCCGCCATCTCGCAGATGTATTACACGAACACGATGCATTTGAATTGATTGCATTATATGCACCCGAACACGGTATCCGCGGCGATGCGACCCGTGCGTTCGATCATAGCGAAGATCCGGCGACCGGGCTTCATGTGTATTCATTGTACGGTGATACCCGAAAACCGTCACCCGATATGCTTGAAGATATTGATGTGCTTATATTCGATATCCAGGACGTGGGTGCACGATTTTATACCTACATTTCAACGATGAATAATGCGATGGAAGCCGCTGCCGAAAACGGTAAAGAATTCATCGTTCTCGACCGACCGAATCCGATTACCGGTGTATATGTCGATGGTACTATCCTCGATCCCGGTTTCCGCTCGTTTATCGGTATTCAACCGATACCCGTTGCACACGGGATGACGGTCGGTGAGCTTGCAACTATGTTCAACGAAGAGCGTTGGCTCGAAAACGGTATCAAAGCCGATCTTACCGTTGTACGGATGGAAAACTATCACCGTTCACTATGGTTCGATCAAACGAAACTCCCGTGGATAAAACCGTCACCCAATATGTTACGGTTAAGTACCGCAATTGTATATCCGGCGACGTGTTTTTTCGAGGGAACTAACATCTCCGACGGCAGAGGTACCGATCATCCCTTTGAATGGTTCGGGGCGCCCTGGATAAACGGCGAAGATCTTGCGGAGGCATTAAACGCATATGAATTGCCGGGTGTTGTTTTCAATCCGATTACATACACTCCCGGCAATATGGTTAATGGTGTGCGAATCTCACCAAAGTTTATGGGAGAAATTTGTTATGGTGTCGAGATGAACCTAACAGACCGGAATGCTTTTCAGCCGGTAAGCACCGGTGTTTATATTCTCTCAACGATCTATCGGTTGTACAGCGATGAAATAGTATGGCGTGAGAACTGGATGGACCTGTTGTGGGGAACCGATCGAATTCGAACCGCAATACAAAAAGGTATCGATCCCTCTGAGATTATAGATGAATGGCAGGAGGAGTTAGAGGAGTTTCTCTCTATTCGAGAAAAATACCTTCTCTATAAATAAAATTTTAACCAATAATAATATAGAGAGATATTTTTATGACTTATCGGACGTGCGTTTCTCTGCTATTTGTTACCATATTCATTCTTAGTCTGCTTCCGGCACAGGAGAATCCCGATTTCTTTCCGTTTTCGGTCTGGTATAGTGGTGGGAAAGCCCGGGCTCCGATGCTGTCGGAAATCACATCGGATTCGAAAGAAGAATGGAGACGGGATCTTGAACAGATCAAGTCGCTTGGTTTTAACACCGTCAGAACCTGGGTCGAATGGGCTGCGTGTGAGCCCGAACCCGGAAAGTTTAACTTTGAGAATTTGCGGTTACTAATGGATTTAGCACAGGAAGCCGGGTTGAGAGTTTTCATACAGATGTATGTCGATTCCGCTCCGGATTGGGTCGCGCAGGAATTCCCACATGCATTATTCGAAACGCAGAGTGGACATAAGGTGTATCCGCAGTCGGCGCCGGGTGCCTGTACCGATAACAGCGACGTGCGCGAAGCCGTACTTAATTTTTATACCGAAGCGGCCGGAGTCGCTTCCGGATATCCGAATTTTTACGGATGGGATCTCTGGAGCGAACCGCATATTATAAACTGGGCGCACCTGGATTACATACCTAATGTGCAGTATTGTTTTTGTCCCGGAACGAGGGCGCGATTCAGAGACTGGTTGAAGGATAAATACGGAACGATTGACGAGTTGAACCGGTCGTGGTACCGGTCTTTCAGAGAATGGAAGGAAGTCAATCCGCCGCGATTCAGTACCATACTGAGCTATACCGATTATATTGACTGGAAAACTTTTATTTATGAAAAGCTCGTGGATGATATGAAAATGCGGTACGATGCCGTACGGAAGGGTGACCCGGATAATGTTATTACCGCTCACGCCGTCTTTGCCTCGCTTTTCCAGACTCCCCATTCTGGCGCCGGTGCTACCGACGATTTTATGATGGCGAAGCCGCTGGATTATTACGGTGTATCACTCTACCCAAAGCATAACCACCCAAATACCCACTGGTCGAGGGTCACTGTCCGTACTATGATGGATTTCACACGCAGTGCAAACCGGGAAAAGGGCGGGTGGTACGTCGGTGAGTTGCAGGCGGGAATGGGAACGATCGCCCTTCTTATCAGCGATCCGGTAACAGCCGACGATCATCGTATCTGGATATGGTCGGCAATTGCAAAAGGAGCAAGAGGGATTAATATATATGCATATTATCCGATGTCGTCAGGATATGAAGCAGGCGGATACGGTTTGATTAATCTCGATGGCACACTGACCGAACGCGCGATCAATGCCGGTAAGATTGCAAGCATTGTCGATAATAATCAGGATCTCTTCCTGTCATCCTTGCCTGTTAAAGCGGAGATCGGAATAGTTTATAACCCATTATCACAAATAGTCGGCGGGATGCAGCGTCGTGAATATCCAAGGGCACACACCAACTCACTGATCGGATATTTTCATACGTTTTCTGAACATAATGTGCCCGTTGATTTCATTCACCGGGAGCATCTTGAACGGCAAGACCTTTCACAGTATAAACTAGTCATCGTACCGTGGCCGATCATGATTACACGTGAGGCGGCGGATGGTCTCCGGGCGTTTGTAGAGAATGGCGGATACGTACTCGCCGAAGCTCGGATCGGTTGGAACGATGAACGCGGATATGCGTCGGAAATTATTCCGGGATTGGGATTACACGAGGTTTTCGGTGTGCGTGAAAACGAAGTTCGTATGCGCGATGATGTTGCCATTGAAATTGTGAACAACAATCATCCCGCAACATCCGGTCTGGAAGTCGGAGACGTATTGAAGGGAACCTTTTATGCCAAATCCGTCGTACCGCTTGAAGGCAGAACGATTGATATACTTGCTCGACTTGAAGACGGTAGCCCGACACTGGTCAGTTCCCGTTATGGGAAAGGAGAAGCAATGCTGATCGGCTCCTATCTTGGATTGGCCAACCATCCCGATCCGGTTCCGGAGAACGAAGCATTTTTTATGAATCTTCTCAAATGGGCAAATGTTGAACGTCCTTTTACTACCTCGCATGACGGAAATAGCACTTCTCCGGTAGAAGTCATCCTGCAGTATAACGATACCGGTTATGTTCTATTTGTGATTAATCACAGTGAAACGAATGAGGATGTGATTGTCGATCTTCGGGTTGAAAAGGATGGGGTATATTCTCTCCACGATGTTATTAATAACGGAGAGAGTGTTATAGAATCAGAAAACAATAACCTGCGTATCCCGACAAGTATTGATGCAAAGCACGTGCAGATAATCCGGATTCACAAATGACAAATTAAATTAGAGTGGTGAAAACGTGTAACGAGTGTGGGTATCTGATTACCCACACTCGTTGTAAGTATTTGCTGACCGGCGATGTTAATTCTATTCAGCAATGGAATGAATCACAATCCCCACCACGCAAACTTGATCCATTCCTCGGCCGATTCGGCGTAGGGCGCGACTAACTCCCGGTTTTTCTCGGGCACCTCCTCGCGTACATCTTCCTGCGCCTGCTCCAGCTCATCCAGATCGAAACTAAAACCACTGTCACCGGCCACTTTTGCAATTGCATCCAGATTGTATGCAAACAGCTCCATATTCAGTGCACGGTAAAATGACCGCTGTACGAACCGGTATTCATCCAGAGAAAATCCGACTTTGTTGATCTCCTCGACCTGGATACTTTTTGCATCTCCATACAGCTTTGCTACATCTCCCAGGACATTCATTATTTGCCTGAACGACGGGTCTCTGCCTTTCAGATCATCGCTTAAATCATCATATTTTTGCTGAAACGTATTCAACCGTGCATCAAGCCGATCCCGTATTTCCGATTGAACGGCAACGAAACGTTCCACCTGATCGGCGGTCATTTCACCGGACGGCGGAGGTTCGTAGGATGCTCTGTTGACGACTTGTTCGTTTGCTTCATTGATTTCCTTGAACGAACCGACCGCTCCGGAAATCGGTTTCATCACATTGGTATAAAATAAGTATCCTCCCACAATTAAAACAAGAAGTGCGACACCCAGGCAACCAAATACAATCTTTTTACCCATAGTACATGTTCCTTTCTATGCATTTATAGACGTTCAGTTAACGTCAACCATCGATGTTATTTCTTTAATCCCCTGTATGCAAAAATCTGCAATCTCCATCTATATACTATTTTCCTTTCATATTTTCAATAAAAGATCGATTTATTTAGAAAATCTAATTTTTAATCCGCTGTGATTAGGATACTTTGGTTTGTAGAGCCACAGATATCACAGATTAATGTTCCAATATTTTTGTTTTATTATGAATCCGTGAAATTTGTGACGAAAAGTAATAATTATGCGAAAGATTTTTTGATTATTCAAATTTAAATTTGTATCTATAAAAGGATTACATAGTTGTACTATACCTATCACGTTGAATACTGGGATATCTATGCAAACGAAACAATTCGGCAATACTGAACTTCACACAAGCATCATCGGATTCGGGGCATGGGGTATCGGAGGACC
>SLQE01000316.1 GCA_007131635.1 Bacteroidota bacterium
ATTAACAGGGATTGGGCGCACGGTGAAGCAGTCGTTCGCTGGATATCACCCGAAGAAACCAGGACGATCATCTACATTATTCTCGCGCTCATAGCCCTTCTTATAGCAATCTACATCCGATCCGATGCGCTTCTTTCTGCTCTATCGGCGTTACTTATCGGGTTCGGCGGTATGCTCAGTCAGTTGACGTTTATAAATGTCATCGGTAAAAAAGGAATTTATCTTGGCCGCACACGAAAGGGATTAACCTGGGATGAGATTGAAAAAATGTCGTTCCTCCAGGAAGGAAATACGTATAAACTGGAAATAACTTCAATACAAAAGAAAAAAACGCAGGTCGGGAGCGGCTTTTTTGATCGGATCCAGCGGGAACTTGAATCGCTTGAAGAAGTTGATGAATCGGGTACAAAAGCCGAAATAAAAACAAAGAAAGACGAAGGCGGAGAGACCAGAATCGTTGTTGAAGACCGTCTCGCGAAAGAGCGTGAACATCAACAAAAACTTGAAAAAGAGAGACTGGAAGAAGCCCGCAGACGAAAAAAGGAATCCACAAGTCACAAGACCGGGAAAAAGGCTAAAGCAAAACAGGAAGAAGATGACTTCGACCGCTCACTCCACAAGGTAGGATTTACCGAAAAACACCAATTCCAGATCCAGCAGGCACTGTTGTATTACTTTACGAAAGGAGTGGAGTACAAGACGCCGGAGGAACGCACGAAATCGCATGGGGCATAGGGCATGGGGCATGGAAAAGGCATGGATGCATGATCGCATGGATGCATGGATGCATAATTTGAAAGATATGATAATTTTTATTTACTTTCCTCTCACGCATCCTCTGCGGGCTGTGTCAGACTGAGCGGAGTCGAAGTCTGCGCGCAGGAAATGGTCAACATCTTCGATTGGATGGTTGATTGATTGATTGATTGGGTGATTGAAGGATGCAGCCCACTTGTGTGTCAGCAAGTGGGCAGGAAGTGGCCTCCATTTACGTTAGGATAGATTTAGCCCACTGTCCTTTACCCCATACCCCAAACCTACCAATCAACCAATCATCCAATCAACCCATGCCCCATGCCCCCTCACCTCTCAATCCCCGCCCCCCTCTCTTCCCCATCCGTCAGCGGCGTAACAATCAGTATCGACGCAAGTGCAAAGAACAACGCGGCATAGACTTTATCGACAGTAAAGCCGAGCAGTGCGGTAATTTGCGGTTCGAAGATAACGAATAGAATGCTTGCCGCAGTCGAACTGATAAGGGCTGTGATGACTGCTTTCGGCGTCGGGACTGCAACATTGTTTCGCACCCAATAGATACCGAACAGAACTGCAACCGCCGCCGATGCACGGATAGCATAAGTAATATATGCCGCGTCGAGAATTGCTCCCTTGAAAAATATCGCCATCGGTGTTACTATCACGGCGACGGCTATAGTTAATATACGCGACATTCTGAGTACCTGCAGGTCGGTGGCATCTTCTTTAATGACCCGATGGTAGATATCTTTTGTAAGGATCGTGCTGATCGCAAACATAACCGGTCCGACGGTCGAAAGTATTGCCGCCAGAATTCCTGCAATTCCCAGCGCTCCGACCCAGGGTGGTATAAAATCAGGATTCATCAGTAAATTCGGGAGTGCCTGTTTTAAGGAGATTATTTCGTCGGAACCGAAAAAATTTGTCCGGCGAACCATTCCAAGGGTTGCAACGATTACACCCAGCGGTGCTATGATGAGTCCGCTCAGGATTGCAGACCATTTTGCGACGTTGATATTTTTCGCCGCGAACACCGGCTGTATGGATGCCTGCGATGCAAACCCCGACAATATGCCTCCGAGCAACCAGGCAGCAATAGGAGTAAGTCCTGCAGAAAACGGATTGCGGAAGCGTGCTACCGTTTCCGGATCCGAAACCTTCCCTAATTCAAGGAATAGTCCTTCGTATCCGCCGATTTTCACTAGCGCAACGATGTAAGCCGTTAGTAATGTCGCATACATCAAACCGACATGAATAAGATTGGTTGCACCGATCGACTCAATACCTCCGCGTATGACGTACGCAGTGACAAGAATTCCGGCAACCGTCACTCCTATCCAGAATTGTATTCCGAGCATTTCGGACATCACACTGCCGATCGCCTGTAACTGCAGGTACGCGAGTATAACAAACGCGGCAACAAAACAGATGGATGCGATTGAACGGGTACGCCGGTTATACAACTTTTCCAGCATCTCGCCGACTGTGGTGACCTGATTCTTTCGATATATCGATGCAATCGTAAAACCGAAGATCATCATTCCCGCAGCGGTGGATACGTTGTACCACATAGGGAAAAATCCCGAAGTCATTGCAAGCTCCGATGTACCGATCGTACTCATGCCGCCGAGCCACTCGCCTGCTATGGTGGCGGTACACAGTACAATTCCCATACTCCGTCCGGCAATCAGATATGACTCGGACGTCTTTGCCGCACCACGAAGGAACGTACCGATGAGCAGAATAATACCGAAGTAGGAAAGCACAATACCGAGATAAAGGATATTCATACGGAAGTGTCTGTAAATTCGCGCTATATAAATTCAGGGATGCTGTATTTTAGATGGAAATATACGGAAGTAAAAAGTCTGCTTCAACAGGATAATGAGAGATAGTTATAATAACTTGTATTTAAGAATGAGACTCAGATTTTTTCGTTTTATCTTTACGTTTACGGAAATAATCCAATATTTCGCCTGCAGTCATCCCTCTCGTGTCAGACGCAATTCTGTCTCGTTCTTTCCTGACTGCCTTTACACAGTCAAACTTTTTTTGGGGCGTTGTCTTCATAATCAAAAGCTTCTCTTGGATTCCTTATTTCTAACGGTTGAAATCCGTTCTTAATATTAACTGCATTATACCCATGAATACGTTCAATATTTACAATGTGTTTAAAATTCCAACTTTCAAGTAAATCAACTTTTTGAATGGTTGCAATCGCAATATAATATAATGATACGAGGGAGGCAATAATAACCCAACACGATTAATGAAAGTAAATTGAAAAGCAATGAAAACTTGCGGCATTACAGTGAGCAATGTAACTCGGCAACGGCCGCTTATCAGCCCTCTAAATGCGAAAACCCAAGTTCAGCTGCAGCTTCACGGAGACGACGATCAGCAGTCCATAAAACATCATTACCGAGAATTGCGGAAGCTAATAAATGAACATCTACATAACCAAGTCCGCGCCCCATGAGTGAGTTCTTATCAATGAAATAAAGAATCTCGTCCGGCTCAACGTTCGGGGTAGAGGGCAATGCCTGCAGCAGCATCAGAATTTCTGCACGGTTAGCCAGGTTGCCGTATGCTAATTCTCATTTAATAAAAGGATGGTAAATGGAAGGATTTAATTGTGGGCGAACCACTAAGCTCACCGGCAGCAATGAAGCGCAGTGGAATTGCGGTCCGGTGCAGCGCCTTGTTGTGCGTTTTGTCACAGAGGGATCACAAGTCTTTCCTTAGTGGATAAGGACTTTGTGACAAAGGCTATACCTATCTTGCGAAGATCAATAGACGCGGAAACTCTTTCGTCAGCTTTTATCTCGGCCCAAGCCTTTCTCATTCCAGGCGACCAAGAGATATCGTCAAAAACGATGACCGCAGTTTCAGAAAGATAGGGCATTGCCTGGTTAAAGTACCGTATAACTGCATCATGATCGTGATGTCCATCGTTGAAAAAGAAGTCAATGGGTTTGGAAATTTCAAAAACATTAGTAAGCGTTTCGTGAAATGGCCCTGTCACAACAGAGGCATTCTTGATTCCTAAATTCACGAACGTTTCTTTTGCAATGTTGGCGATCTCAGGTGAGCCTTCGAGCGTCACAACGGCTCCTTTACCGTTGATATTCAGTGCAGACGCTTGATAAGATGCTGAAATGCCGACGCAAGAACCAAGCTCTATACAGGACTGCGGCTCGAGATTTCGGATGATTTTGAAAAGTACAGTTGCCCAGAATTGAGATTTACTCGCTCTTGTGATTTTTGCTACTTTTGCCGTCGATCGAACCCCTTTCTCCATTTCTTCTCTTGTTCTGCTTGAACTAGGGGAGCCTGCTCCATAGTCAACTACAGGAATCACTTTATCTGACCCAAGAAGAAACGAGCGTCTATTCTCAATTAGAGATATAACCTTTCGCTCTTGTGCAGATAGTTCGCCAGACAAAGATTCCTGTAATGCGATTCCTACTGCTTTCAGTTGTGGGTGCTGATGTGATGCGAGCTGAGCCAAAGCATTTCGCACTTTATGTCGCCGCAGAAACTGGAGAGGCTGGTTTAGCCCTCCCTTTAAAAGCCGTTTGAGCGCATTGATCATTTTAGTTTCCTTTCGTTAATGGTCGTGCCACACTACGACCAAGCTCACCGGTGGCAATGGAGCGCAGCGGAATTGCCGTCCGAGTGCAGCGCCTGGTTAGGTGCCGAATGTATTATGAAATTCTTTAGTGGCGGAATAGTTATGGCCATAATCCGCCAAGTAAACAATCAATGAAATCAGTACATAAATGCCACAAGCATCCCACGGATACTGCACGCCACTTCCATGAAGGAACTGCCAGAAGACTGCAATAAAATATCCCCGCCCATAAAGTGTGGAGAGGGTGAAAACCTATGCTGCAACGATTGGGATCAAAAATTGGATCGGCTAGGAGATGGTCCATATCCATGAGCATTGTTGCCACCATAATCAGCGCTGCTTTCCACCAATTTTTCTTCCAGAACAATTTCGCGAAAAAAAATGGTACCAACAGATGAAACGAGTAATGAATTATATGTCTGAATACGTCGGAACCAACTTCCATAGAGTTTCCAGTTTCTCTTCTTCATTAAGCACTGCACCTAACTATTGTTTATATTGATCCGCATAATACGCAGAATGTGGATTAAAAGTACACATAAGATGCAAAAAGTACATTGTATTCTAAACTTCTATACCTCAGAAAAACAATGACTTACCACAAGATCGATTGGTTTTGGGTGTATTTTATACCGATCAACATAATATTCAATAGTTGTTCTCAATATCTCTCCGTGTCCTCTGTGTCTCAGTGTTAAAAAATGTTT
Source organism: Bacteroidota bacterium (assembly GCA_007131635.1). Classification (GTDB taxonomy): domain Bacteria; phylum Bacteroidota; class Ignavibacteria; order T3Sed10-11; family T3Sed10-11; genus T3Sed10-11. Next base: position 5,098 of record SLQE01000316.1, read on the forward strand.
GTTTGTTAGTACAGATTTTACCCTTTATGTAATAAATAATAGCTCAAGAGTCAACATGTTGTATCTGGATCATCAAAATATCTAAAAAGGCTACCGATTATCGTCTATCAAAATACGAAATCCCAAGTTCAGCTGCAGCTTCACGGAGACGACGATCAGCAGTCCATAAAACATCATTACCGAGAATTACGGAAGCTAATAAATGGACATCTACATAACCGAGACCGCGCCCCATAAGTGAGTTCTTGTCTATAAAGTAAAGAATCTCGTCCGGCTCAACGTTCGGGGTAGAGGGCAATGCCTGCAGCAGCATCAGAATTTCTGCACGGTTACTTAGATTGCCGCATGCTAATTCTCCTAAAATAAAAGGATGACAAGCAACCGAACCGTTGTTTAAATGTTCAACGAGTTCGTGATTTGTTTTTCTGAAATGGTTGACCCAAACATTCGTGTCGACAAGGATCATTTCAGCTCTCCGGCCTTCGGCGACGCGGCATAGTAATTTTTTTCTCGGTTCCGCCGAGTTCAGCCAGACGCCGGCTGCTCTCCAGGCTGATCAGGGCCTCAAGCCCCTTGCGAACCAGGGTTGTCTTCTCCTTAATTCCGGTCAGTTTCGATGCCTTTTTAATAAGGGTATCTTCTATGTTCAAAGTTGTACGCATATAAAAGCTCCTTTTGATCGTATGTCTAATTAATACATATAAATATGCATAAATAGTATGACAGATGCAAGGATGTAATTGTGGGGGTAATGTCTTGCCGTTTGTGTGGCGGGACGTTTAATTGTTAACCGGAAAACGGTAGCGGATTTCTCCTTCTTCATTTTTAAAACGGCCGGGGAGCGGCAGATCGACCCTCTCTCCGTTTAGCAGGATAATCACTTCAACTTCGTCTGTACCGGGGGCAGGATCGAGTCCGCGAACAAAAGCACCATTGTGCCGGTACAGCGGGATGCGGCTGCGAAACGGAAGGTCATCCCCCTGAACCTGCACCCGAACGGCACCTGAATCATCCTCTCCATTGAGGTGCAATGTAATCAGCTCCTCCGGGATCTCTATGAGTACGCGCCCTTCCCTAAGCCGTTCCGCCCGTGTTTCATCAAAGCCGAGTTCGGCAGCAAGCTTCTCCTCCAGCTGAAACCCACGCAGGGATTGGTCGATGATGACTCCATCCGGACCGAGCAAAAATGTGGTCGGCCAGGAGCGAATGCCGTACAGTTCATTCATCTCGTTCGATTCGGACCGATTGCTGATGAGCTGCGGCCACGTAATTTCCCACTCTTCAGTAAAACGATTAAGGGTTTCCCGTGAATCATTCGCGATGCCAATGAACTGAAATTCATCACCTCCGAACAGGCGCCAGGCTTCCTTCAGATATGGCATTTCGGCTATGCAGGGTTCGCACCAGGTTCCCCAGAAATCCAGAAAAACCCATTTACCGAGCTGATCATCGATGGAAATGAGTTCCCCGGTGATGGACTCCTGCTTAAAGTCCAGCGCACGCATACCGGGTTGCGTACCGCGAAGCTCATCGAAGTCGGGTACGTACCGCAGCAGCACTTCGCTGCCATTAAAAGATGCCTCGATAAATTGATAAGCGCGTTCACCGAGGTGAACGAACTGTCCCGGATTTGCCGGCTCCGACCAACTCTCGTTTGGGTTGCGGACCTGCACCACATCGTGCTTCTCACCGTAAAATGCCTTCATAAAGTGGTTGTGAAGCGCAAGCTCCCAGCTTTCCCCACCCAATTCAAAGGTGCCGGTGTAATGCTGATAATAGCCGTCTAACAGGACCGGTCCTTCAAAACCCGGCAAATTAAAATCAGAAGGGCTGTTGACCCGGATGACATTATTCATGGTGTGCACCCGGCCCTCACGGTACAGCTCGAAGGTGACGGGTAGGGGCAGCGGTTGACCTTCATTATTCGCCAGTGAATAGGATGGAACCTGAAACACCTCGGCATCTTCAAAGTTATATGGCTCGGTATCGCTGTACATCACATAGGATTCCCCGGCTTCATCTTCCCAGGTTAACAGCACGGTGATAAGCTGTAGCGGCTGATCCGTGAGCCGGTCGGGGTGCACGCCCCAGGCATTCAGTGCATCTTGCACAAACGTCGAATCGAGACTGCCGGTTTTGTATGACTGCCAGGCATGTTGCGCATTATCATGCACTATGTACAGGACGCGCACGTCGCGGTCGCGCAACTGCTCCGGCAGGGAAACGATTTCAGGATAGGATTTTAACCACGGATTCGACTCCTCAAGGGCACTGAGCACACCGGAGCTTGCCAGAAATTCCCCAAAGCCGAACTGAGGATGAAGCTGCAAGCGGATTTCCCCGGGAGGTTCGGCGGAAAGGTGCGCGGCGTTTACCGGCAGAAGAAGGAAGTTTAAACAGAGTATCGGCAATGCAAACAAAAATTTTTGCAACTTGACCATTAGCGTTTTTCTTTTAATTAAGCATATAACTGAACAATTAAATCAGCCTTTTAACCGAATAGGACTAACTTGCGCAAACCAACCAAACTTGAAATTGCTCCGAATTCCGCCTGAACCAATCGTCGGTTAAAATCGGCTGCATTTGCGTGATATACATTTTTTCATTTTTTGTATCATACTTTCAACGTCCCTGGTATAGCCACAGTAGCGGATTTGCGGGCATAGACACTTGCCACCGCTATAAAACGCACAAATGGAACAATGACCATTAAACTAAAAACGACCACCTGCCAGAAGTTGTGTGATTGGATAACCAATGTTAAGTGTAGAGCTTATTAATCTCATTCCGAATATTTCTTAATAAAAGCCCTTATTGCACTTTCCATTTGGGTAAGACCTGGTTCTTCAATCGGGAAATGGCCTGCATTGTCTAAAATAACACGCTTTTTTTCAGAAGCAATTTTATTGAAAAATAAATCGCTTACTTTTACTGGGATCCATAAATCATTCCCTGGATGTACCATTAAAACAGGAATATCATTAAATTTTTCTGGCTCGACTTCTGGATTATAATTCATCATAGATAAAAGGAAATTTATATCTACATTACTTCCCGGACCACGCTTATCCTTTAATAATACTTTCAAAACTTTTTCATTATTGACAAGCCCATTCATATTAGTTACCATTTTTATTGGAATTTTGAAGCTTCTCAAAAATTCA
>SLQE01000356.1 GCA_007131635.1 Bacteroidota bacterium
AGGTAAATAAATTCGTAAAAAATCTGCCCGGTGCGGGGAACAACGCAAATGAAGTACTTGCCTCATTTGACCGTTGGCCTCAATGGATGTGGAAGAATGAGGAAATAAAATCGCTTATTACATGGATTCGTGATTATAATCTGAACCGACCGTTTGATGACAGAGTCGGGTTCTATGGTATAGATGTATATGCCATGTGGGAGTCTATACGTGAGGTAGTTCATTATTTTGAATCGAACGATCATGAAAGAACGGACCTGGTACGCAATGCATATGCTTGTTTACTCGAGTTTGAAGATAGCCCGCAGGATTATGCCGTTGCAGTATATCAGAGACTAACCGATTGCAAACCCCAGGTCGAAGAGGTAGTTTCACTATTACGGGAGCACGCCGAAAGTTTATCTGCAAAGGACCCCGTTGTTTACTTTAACCTAAAGCAAAATGCGCTTGTTGTGAAAAATGCCGAACGACACTACCGTGCGATGATATATCAGGGACCTGATTCGTGGAATTACAGGGTCAGGAATTTTAAAAACACAGTCGAACGGTTAGCGGACTTTTACGGAGAGGATTCGAAGGGTATCGTGTGGGCACACAATACACATGTCGGTGATGCGCGCGCGACTCCGATGGCCCACCAGGGGATGGAAAATATCGGGTATTTACTGAGAAATAAGCACGGCGAAGAAAATGTGTTTATTGTCGGATTCGGTACACATCGCGGCTCAGTTTTGGCTGGACGCCGGTGGGGTGCACCGATGGAAACGATGCTAGTACCGGTAGCGATGGAGAATAGTTTCGGCGACATATTTTTTCAGGCCGGTATTCCCAAAGCACTCCTGATATTTCATGAGGGGGTACCGTCCTCATTTTATGAGGTTCGCGGACATCGTGCAAAAGGTGTTGTGTATGATCCTCTCCAGGAAAGCGGAAATTACGTACCGACGATTCTTCCGCAAAGATATAATGCATTTATTTTTATCGAGGAAACCAATCCGCTGACGCCAATGTAAATTAAACCTTCATAAATCGACAGATAACAGGTATACCTAAGATTTATTATTCTTAAAATTAAATCTCCTTCCGGGCGGCCCCTTGTTTCATTAACTATGTTTTTGTAAATTATTAGTTTACATCACCTTGTAGATTTGAAAACTAACATTTATGGATCGGCAACAGATCGACAAACCGCGCTCAAATTGCGGTATTTTCGGAGTATATCGGCACCCGCAAGCATCCACGCTGACCTATTACGGTCTTAATGCCTTACAACACCGTGGACAGGAGGGGACAGGCATAGTTACACTCGATTACGACCAAAACCGTAAGAAACACCTGTTGCATGTATATAAAGGATTCGGCCTTGTCTCAGAGGTATTTAAAGATGAATCGATCTTAACCAACGTACTCTCCGGTGATGTTGCGATCGGACATAATCGTTATTCAACGGCAGGGTCCGCTAATAACCGTTACAACATACAACCATTTTCGGTCAATTACCGAAACGGTCATCTGGCGCTTTCGCATAATGGGAATTTTACGAATTTCAGCCGACTAAGAAAAAAATTGCAGGACAGCGGTACAATTTTTCAAACGACATCGGACAGCGAGCTGGTCCTTCATCTCATTGCACGTAGCAAACATAAAAATCAACTCGATCAGGTGGAAGATGCATTAAATCAGGTGGAAGGTGCTTACTCGCTTGTGATTATGACGGATACTTCTCTGATAGCAGCCCGGGATGCTTTTGGTTTCAGACCGCTTGCACTCGGCCGGTTAGAAAATTCTTATGTCTTTGCATCGGAAACATGCGCTTTTGACATTATCGGAGCAAAATATATCCGTGATATTGAACCCGGTGAGATATTTATCGTCGATGATGAGTCCATACAAAACTTTAAAACCACATCCCGATGGATAAAGAAAACAGAGGACAAATCCAGGAATTGTATTTTTGAATATATTTATTTCTCGCGTCCGGATAGTGTTATCTTCGGTGAGAATGTCGATAGAGTCCGGCGCAAGCTCGGTAAACTTCTTGCACAGGAACATCCGCTAATAAGCGACGATGATGAACCGGTTATCGTCATCAGCGTACCGGATGCAAGCAACACGGCGACACTGGGATATGCAACCGAAAGTCGCAAAAGCGGAAAGGATATACGTTTTGAGATCGGACTGATCCGAAGTCACTATGCCGGCAGGACATTTATTCAACCATATCAGGATTCACGTGAAGCCAAGGTACGGACAAAATTTAATACCGTGAAAGGTGTCATTAAAGGCAGGAAGGTCATTGTCGTGGACGATTCGATTGTCAGGGGTACCACGGCAAAGTTGTTGATTAAATTGATCCGTGAAGCCGAACCGAAAGAAATACATTTTCGGATAACCTCACCGCAAATTCATCATCCATGTCATTATGGTATGGATTTCCCGAGCAGCAGTGAACTGATTGCGAACAGACTACAGGGCGATCTTGAAAAAATCCGCCAAGAAATCGGTGTCGATACAATCGGTTATCTGTCGCTGGAAAAAATGCTCGAAGCAGTTCCCCATGATAAAGGTCAGGGATATTGTACCGCATGCTTCAGTGGATTATATCCGGTACCTATCGATACAGAAACAACAAAGGAAGAATACGAATTATGACCGACTCAGCGAACGGGTTGTATGCCCCGAGGAATCTCTGGACAATCTCGAATATGATCAGTATGAGCAGGATTCTCCTTACCGCACCGATTGTGTATCTGTTATTACAGGAAGGGGATGCTGCCCGATGGTGGGCGTTATTACTTATGGCGATTGCAATTCTTACTGACTCACTTGATGGGAAAGTTGCCCGCGCCCGAAATGAAATCACTGAAGAGGGGAAATTTCTGGATCCGCTTGCCGACAAGATAGCGGTTGGTATTATCGTCTTTGTTCTCGCGATAACGGGTGAATTGCCCTGGTGGTTTGTAGGGATCATTATAGCAAGAGATGTATTAATTATATTTGCGGGTATATATATAAAGGCACGCTATGGAGTTTTGTTCCCGTCAAATATTTGGGGGAAATGGGCCGTAACTTTTATAGCGTTTACCGTCTTTTTTATGTTGCTTCCGATCGAGGGACTGGAAACGCTCGAAGTAATTATGATGACAGCGTGTCTAATAATGCTGGCCATATCGACTGTATCGTATACAATTCGCTTTATAGAGGCGGGAAAAGTTGTTGGTAATCTAAAAGAGGAATCGAAGTAGATGAACTGGTTTAAAAAAATATCGTTTACACGATTGAGTGAAGGGCTAAGTAAAACGCGGGATCAAATGGTCGGAAAGATTAACCGACTTGTAAAAGCAAAAGGAACGATAGATGAAGAAACACTTGAAGAAATTGAGGAAATATTAATCGCGGGTGATGTCGGTGTCGATACGGCACTGTACATAACGGATCGGATCCGGGAGCGTGTACAACTGGATAAGTACCACTCGGTTGATGAATTAGATGATTTAATCAGAGATGAGATGCAGATGTTAATCGGAGGAGATGATGACCCGGGTGCCAATCCTTTTGCCATCCCTCGCGATAAACATCCTTATATAATTATGGTTATCGGAGTAAACGGCGTCGGCAAAACCACGAGTATAGGAAAACTCGCTCATCATTACAAGAACGAAGCTTATAACGTAATCATCGGTGCAGCAGACACCTTTCGGGCAGCCGCAAATGAACAGTTGGAAATCTGGGCGAAGCGAGCGGGTGTGGAACTGATAATGCAATCCCGGGGAGCGGATCCTGCAGCGGTCGCGTATGACACAATCGGTGCGGCAAAATCCCGCGAATCGGATGTCGTCATAATCGATACCGCAGGTCGGTTACATACACGCGTAAATCTTATGGAGGAACTGAAGAAGATAAAGCGCGTAATGCAAAAACACGATCCAGATGCTCCGCATGAGGTACTCCTCGTTGTTGATGGATCCACCGGACAAAATGCAATCCAACAAGCCAGATTATTTCATGAGGCCGTCGGCATTACCGGACTTATTGTGACCAAACTCGATGGTACCGCAAAAGGAGGGATTATTTTTACGATCACCCGTGAACTCAGTATCCCCGTGCGATTCATCGGTGTCGGTGAAACATTAGAAGACCTTCAACCGTTCGACCGCAGAACATTTATCGATGCATTATTTAAAACCGAAAGAGAATCTTTATGAAATTGCGATATCATTTATTTGAATTGAAGCTCAGACATACATTTACTATTGCGAGAGGTTCCAGAGATGCCGATCAGATCGTATTTGTTGAACTTGAACATGACGGCATAACAGGATATGGGGAGGCCGCACCTGCAATGCGATACGGTGAGACAACGGAAAGCGTAATCGATTTTCTTAAAAAAGTGAACGTCGAGAAGATTGCAGATCCTTTTTCCATTGAGCGCAACGTTCAGTACCTTGAATCATTGTCACAGAAAGATTATTCAGCCCGCACAGCCATCGATATAGCAATGCACGATTGGGTGGGAAAAGCAATGGGAGTTCCGTTACATAAAATCCTGGGGCTGTCACCGGATGATACACCGAAGACCTCGTTTACTATCGGTATCGACAGGCCGGAGGTTCTCAAACAAAAAATTAAAGAAGCCGAAGAGTATCCACTCCTTAAAATTAAGCTCGGCGGCGAGAATGATGAAGAAATAATGAAAACCGTTCGCTCGGTAACCGATAAAGTACTTCGTATCGATGCGAATGAAGGATGGAAAACGCGTGAGGTCGCTCTCGAAAAGATTTTATGGCTGCAGGGCGAAGGTGTGGAATTTATCGAACAGCCAATGCCTGCCGATCAATTGCTCGATACTGCATGGGTGCGCGAACGGGTATCAATTCCGATTATTGCCGATGAGAACGTTGTAACGATGTACGATGTTCCAAAACTTAGAGGGGCATTTGACGGAATTAATATAAAGTTAATGAAATGCGCCGGATTGCACAATGCGCTTAAAATGATTTATACTGCAAAATCGATGAAAATGAAAGTCATGATGGGTTGCATGGTTGAGAGCTCAGTTGCAATCAGCGCAGCTGCACAATTATCACCCCTCCTGGATTATGCTGATCTTGACGGAAATTTGCTCATTACAAACGATCCGTTTACCGGAGTAACGGCTCGGGATGGACAAATTCTTTTACAGGCTAAACCGGGAATCGGTGTTACACCAAAAGGAGATATGTAATCATGTTTATGCGGAAACCATCATACCGCAATTTCGATTATACTCCTCGATTTTATAAACCGGAAGAGGATGAAGAAAACAGGCGACGGTGGCGGCTGAATGTCAAATTTCGTAGTCAACGTAAAGTAAGTCGTAAACGACCGGTAATTTTGTATCTTGGCATACTTGCCCTGGTCGTATACATGTATCTTTCATTATCAGGAGTTTTATAATAAGTTTGCGAACAACGAAGCAATCAATACATATTCTTCCGGAAGAAATCGCAAGCAAGATCGCTGCGGGCGAGGTTATCCAGCGTCCGGCATCGGTCGTCAAAGAGTGTGTTGAAAATTCGGTAGATGCCGATGCTAAACATATCGTTATCAGAATAAAGGACAGCGGTAAAACCTATATGCAGATAGCGGATGACGGCAGTGGGATATCTTCGACTGATATTACCGTTGCATTTGAACGGCATGCGACAAGTAAGATACGAACCTATGATGATCTCGAACAGATACGGACGCTGGGATTTCGCGGGGAAGCGCTGGCCTCGATCGCTGCCGTTGCACAGGTTGAAATCCGGTCAAGAATAATTGAATCCGAGGTCGGTACGGTTCTGAAGATAGAAGGCGGTCCGAAACAATCACCTGAACCGACCGGTATGGAACACGGTACGACGATAACCGTAAAGAACCTTTTCTATAACACTCCGGCTCGCAGAAATTTCCTAAAGACGAACGCGACAGAGTTCAAACATATTCTGGAAACCGTACAGCGTGCGGCTCTTGCAAACCCGGAAATTGCCTTTACCTTAACGAGTGACGATAGTACCGTTTTTTCCCTTGGAAAATCCGATCTGCACACCCGTATTCAGGAACTTTTCGGTGAAGAGTTAGGTGAAGGATTGATGGAATGCAATGAAGAAACCGATTATCTCACCGTTTACGGATTTTTAGCGAAACCGGAATATTCCCGCAGAACCCGAAACGAACAGTTTTTATTTCTCAACCGGCGGTATATAATTAACCGGTCGATCAACCATGCGGTGTATCGTGCATATGAACACCTGCTCATTAAAGGCAGCTACCCTTTTTATGTCCTGTTTATCGATGTCGATCCCTCAAGAATAGATGTGAATATACACCCGTCGAAACTTGAAGCAAAATTCGACGATGAGCGCAGCGTATATGGTATAATCACCACGATTGTGCGAAAGACACTGGCCCGGCACGACATGATGCCCTCATTTACAATGATCGGGCAAGGGGAAGCGGTTGAGCAGGGATTGATGAATCGCGAACGTTCTTCTTCGACGCTCCACATGCTCCGGGTCAATCCTAATACGGGTGAGATCATCGAAGAGGAAAATGCCGAAAGAGAATCGTCACCGAATCTGCATCTATTCCGTCCGGACCATTATAAATCAAAAGGAAAGGAAATCGAATCTGATATCCCGGGGAAGATTCCGGAAGAGAGTTACAGGCAGGATAGAAGTACGGAATCGGGATTGATTTATCAGCTCCATAAAAAATATATTCTCGCGCAGATTCGCTCCGGATTAATGATCATCGATCAGCACGTTGCTCATGAACGCATATTGTATGAACGGGCGCTAAAACGGTTTACGTCGCAGAATCCTTCATCACAGCAATTGCTGTTCCCTGAAACATTGGAACTGGGTCACGCAGACGTGGAGTTAGTAAAAGAGATACAACCCTTACTGCAGCTACTGGGATTTGACCTGAAAATATTCAGTAAAAATACTATCGTGATCGAAGGCATACCCGCGGATGTTCGTCCGGGATACGAGCACAATATTTTGCAAAAAGTTCTCGATGAGTACCGGTCGAATCTGGACAGACAAATAGATGTACGTGATAACCTTGCAAAATCATTTGCCTGCAAAACAGCAATTAAATCAGGCGATCCGCTAACTGATGAAGAGATGCGTGATCTTATAGATCAACTGTTTGCAACCGATATGCCGTACGTATGTCCGCATGGACGTCCTGTTGTTATCAAATTAACCGTTGATGAACTTGATAAAAAATTCGGTAGGACATAATCACATGTTTAACAATAGCAGAGCAGAAATTCTATGAGTATATTAGAAGTAAACGGACACTATAAAAAGCTGAAAACGGAGTGGGAGGAGCAAACCAAAAATATGACGCTCCGGCCGATCGCCTTTACGACATTAAGCGGGGAGGAGATCAAAATATTGTATGGACCTGACAATATCGGGCACATCGATCCGGCCGGTGATATTGGTATCCCGGGACAGTATCCGTATACGCGGGGAATACATAATACCATGTACCGCGGGCGGCTATGGACAATGCGGCAGTTCGCAGGTTTTGGAACCCCGGAAGATACGAATGAACGATATCACTATCTGTTAAAGCAGGGCCAAACCGGATTATCCGTAGCTTTTGATCTGCCCACATTGATGGGACGGGATGCCGACGATCCGATGTCACAGGGTGAAGTAGGCATCTGTGGTGTGTCGGTTTCATCACTCGCGGATATGGAGATCCTTTTTAAAGAGATACCGCTCGACCAGGTATCCACGTCGATGACCATCAATGCTCCCGCGGCGATGTTACTTGCTTTCTACATTGCGGTGGCAGAAAAACAAGGCGTGAAACCGGAACAAATTCGCGGCACGATTCAAAATGATATTCTCAAGGAATATATCGCACAAAAAGAATGGATATATCCGCCCGAACCTTCGATGAAAATTATCGTTGATATGTTCAAGTACTGTAAAGATACCTTGCCGCAATGGAATCCCATTTCAATCAGCGGGTATCATATCCGGGAAGCAGGTTCGACTTCGGTTCAGGAGCTTGCGTTCACGCTTGCCGATGGTTTTGCGTATGTCGAAGCGGCACTGGAAGCGGGAATGGATATAGACGATTTTGCTCCGCGGTTGTCGTTCTTTTTTAACTCACATATCGACTTCTTCGAGGAAATTGCGAAATTCAGAGCCG
>SLQE01000413.1 GCA_007131635.1 Bacteroidota bacterium
CGATCTTATACTCGACGTGAAGCCGATCAGCGGTCACGTCTTATACACAAGTGACTTTGCACCCCGGTTGATGGAGTGGGAAGGTTTCACGCGGTCGGATGACTTGGATTTTATCCGTACCGCAATCAGTCATGCACATCAACGCGGTATGAAATTACACCTTGCTCTGAATATTTTTTCCGAAGGACACAAGTACATCTCAAGCGGAACGATATACGAGAAACATCCGGAGTGGCAGACCATATTGTACACACCGGATGGGATGATGCCCATTACCGAATATGAACCGGGTTATTCCGGTTTCACCAATCCGCTCCTGCCAGAGGTTCAGAAGCATCAGTTGAATATCATACGCGAACTTGCGGAGACATATAATCCCGACGGTATCATACTGGACCGCTGCCGGTATAACGGACTGAATTCCGATTTCAGCGATTTTTCACGCCAACAATTTGAAGAGTATCTCATCGCGACACGCGGATTAGAGAGTCCGGTTATTCAGAACTGGCCGGCGGATATCTTTACGTGGGTCAGAGAGAACGATACCGATACCCATCAGCCCGGTCCGTTTTTCAGGGAATGGCTTGAGTGGCGGGCATCGGTCATAAAAGATTTTGTTCAGCGAGCCGGGGAAACCGTAAAAAACATCAATCCGGAAATAGCATTTGCAAACTATGTTGGAGCATGGTATCCGCTCTATTATGAGCTGGGGGTGAACTGGGCAAGCGCACAATATGATCCATCGGAAGATTATGACTGGGCAACCCAGGAATATAAAAATACCGGATTCGCGGAACTTTTCGATTGGTTGATGGTCGGCACCTATTTTTTTGAGGTCACAATCGAGGAACTGCAGGCAACCGATGAAACCGGCGCGCGTACCGAAGATGCGATGGGTGAAGGAAAAGAATACTGGTATTCGGTTGAAGGGTCTTCACAAATTGCAATGGAAGTGATAAAAGGTGTAATCCCGGTGTACGGCAGCTTGTATGTCGAACAGTACCAGTGGGAGGACGATCCCGAACAATTCAGACGTGCGGTCGAGATGGTGAGAAAAGAAACCAACGGTGTTATGATCTTCGACCTTGTTCATCTGGAACAATACGGATACTGGGATTATCTCGAACGGGGAATAAGGGCTGGCGTGAAATGACTATCGGCATTTTAATACTGATCGTTTTTCTTCTCGCGGCAACAATGATGTTTCTGCGAAAGATACCCGCATTGATTGCGTTACCGTTGATGGCGATCGCTATTGCGGGAATAGAAGTAATCGCGGGGAAGCTGACCTGGATGGATCTTACGATCGGTGTTATCGCCGATGGGTCCATGCGGCTGGTCGAACCGATTATTATATCGTTCCTCGGCGGAATGCTGAGTTTTTTAATGCAGAAATCCGGCGTTGCGGAAAGTTTCATCAAACGGGGTGCGGAATTGACCGGCGATAATCCGTTTGTTGTATCGGCCATTATGCTCGCGATCATCGCGATTCTGTTTACCACGATCGGCGGATTGGGTGCGGTTATCATGGTCGCGACGATCGTACTGCCGATCCTGAATTCCGTCGGAGCACGGGGCCATATCGCAGGCGGCATCTTTCTTGTCGGTATGACGCTGGGTGGTCTGCTCAATGCGAACAACTGGGCGATCTACCGGAACGTGCTGTTCCTCGATGTCGATGTTATCTCTACCTACGCGCTTTCGGTTGTGGGGGTCATGATCCCGGTGGCACTTGGATTTATCGCGGTTGAGTTATGGCGCGCCCGTGTCATTAAGCTCCGGAAGAGAATACTATTTAACGGACTTGCCGTGCTTGCGGTAATTGCAATACTATTATATGCCGGTCGCGGTATACTTGGTGACATTAATATTGGTTTCATAAAGACAGGGTTCAAATGGGTCTTACTGCCGGTCGGTATAATCATCCTGTATAATGTTGCCAAAGATGCATATGCCCGTATTGTGAAAGGGGTGAATATCCCGATAAAATGGTATGCGTACATTATACCGCTCGTGCCGTTGATTATGATTTTAGTTTTTGAGATTCATTTTATACCGGCATTTATGATCGGATTTCTTTACGGATTTTTAGTAACACTGCGTCGGGGCAGTATCAATATGACGTCGCAGGCAATGATCGAGGGAAGCTCAAGCGTTATGCCTGCGGTCATTCTAATGATCGGTATCGGGATGCTGCTGAGCGCAATTCTCGGTCCGACACCGGGCGGACCCGGCGCATACTGGCACGAACGGCAGAACCTAGAGAACGTACAGGAGATCGATGGCGAAATGATCACGGATGTCGGGCCGGCCGAATGGCCTGTTATCCAGGATTTGCGGCCGCTTATAGAAAATGTTATCCCTTCCACACCCTGGGGTTATGTCCTTGTCTTTACGCTTTTAGGACCGCTTGCGCTTTATCGCGGTCCGTTTAACCTTTGGGGACTCGGATACGGGATCGGCGGTGTGTTTCTGGCCAGCGGTCTCCTGCCGCCTCCCGCGATCATGGGTGTGCTGATGTCGCTCGGAGTAATTCAGGGGGTGAGCGATCCGACGAATACACAAAATGTCTGGCTCGCAAATGAGCTCGCCATTGATGTAAACTATCTCATGTGGAAGACTCTTCCGTATGCATGGATCGTCGCATTTTTCGGATTACTGGTATCAAGTTTTTTATATTTGATATAATATGGCAAAAAAAGAAAATAAAGTTATTAAAATCGGCATCGATGTGGGGGGAACGTTTACCCATGCGGTCGCGGTCGATGCCGAACGGATGGAACTTATCGGTAAGGCAATGGTGCCCACGACCCATCGTGCCCGTGAGGGTGTTGCACTCGGTGTTGTCGAATCGATGAAACAGTTGCTGAACGACACGGGTATACAACCGGAAGAAGTTTCACTCATCGCGCACAGCACAACGCAGGCAACAAACGCATTGCTCGAAGGCGACGTCGCACCGGTCGGTATTATCGCGATGGGGAAAGGACTCGAGGGGAAGCGCGCACGAAGCGAGTCGCGTCTGAAAAAGTTCGAGCTTGCTCCGGGTAAATTGCTTAAAACACATCACCGGTATTTCGATGTTACGGATGGCCTCGACAGGGATCCGGTTAAGACAGCTATAGAGGAAATCGTTGCGGAAGGAGCCAAAGTTATCGTTGCCGTTGAGGCATTCGGTGTCGATCATCCCGAGAATGAACGGACCGTTGTCTCGATTGCGGAAGAAATGGGATTGCTGGGAACCGCCGCATCGGATATCTCGAAGTTATACGGTCTCAGAGTAAGAACCCGTACAGCGGCACTGAACGCCTGTATTATGCCGAAAATGCTCGAGACGGCAAATATGACGGAGGAGTCCGTTCGTGCGAGCGGTATAGAGGCACCGCTGATGGTGATGCGGTCCGACGGCGGTATTATGGATGTGCACGAGATGAGACGACGTCCGATATTGACTATGCTTTCCGGTCCTGCTGCGGGCGTTGCCGCCGCGCTGATGTATGTGAAAATATCGGATGGTATTTTTGTCGAAGTGGGTGGTACCAGTACCGACATCTCGGTCATAAAGAACGGCAGACCGATGATACGCTCGGCGGAGATCGGAGGGCACCGGTTGTATGTGAAAACGCTCGATGTTCGCACGGTCGGTATCGCGGGCGGATCGATGCCGCGGTATTCGGGAAAGAAACTGATTGATATGGGACCGCGAAGCGCCCACATTGCGGGATTGAGGTATACGTCATTCGTTGAACCCGATGTCATACAAAATCCCAAGATGGAATCGATAACACCAATACCCGGCGATCCGGATGATTACATGGCGATCATGGTCGACAAAAGCGGGGAACCGGGTCTCACACTGACTCCGACCGAAGCGGCGAACTTGCTCGGTTATATAAAAGGATACGCGGAAGGCAATAAAGAGAGTATACAAAAAGTTTTCGATTACGTAGGCGGAGAATTCGGAAAAATACCGGAGGATTTTGCCCGCGAGATCCTCAATGTTGCTACGGATAAAGTTATTGATGTCGTAAAGGATCTGATAGTCGATTACAAACTTGAACAGTCACTTGTTACTCTGGTAGGCGGCGGAGGCGGTGCGGGCGCTCTTGTTCCGTTTACCGCCGAGCGGATGAAACTCCGGAATGATTTGGCGGAAAATGCGGAAGTCATATCCGCCATCGGTGTCGCACTCGGTATGATACGGGATACCGTTGAACGCAACATCAGTCATCCGACCGAGGACGATATCCTGCGTATAAGAAAAGAAGCTGCCGAAGCCGTTATGCGGATGGGTGCTGCCGAAGAGACGATCGAAGTCCGTGTAGAAGTTGATCCGAAAGCAAAGAAGGTGAGCGCTACGGCAACAGGGTCCTCGGAAATGCGTCAGCGCGATCTGCAAAAGATGCGTCTTGCAGACGATGAACTGCTTGAACAGGCACGACAGGCATTCGGTAACGGCGAGTGTACAGTTGAAAAGCTCGATGAGACCGAGTTCCTTAAAATATTTCGCGGACAGTGGGAAGAGCCGCGTTTCTTCGGATTCTTCAAAAAGAGACGCGAACCGGTCTATGTCTTCGATATCGAAGGGGTCGTACGGTTGAAAATGCCGGCAGCATTATTCAGGCCCACAACGGTAACCGAGCTTGGCGGCAGTCTCGATAATCTTATCAGTCATAACACGACATACGGGGACGCAGGCGGCCTGCCCCCCGATATATTTCTTATTGTTTCAGGGAAGATAATCGATCTTACCGGTCTGGTAAACAAGGAACAAATTGTATCAATCGCGCGGGTTGAACTGGAGAAGTTCAGCAGGGATGAACGCGTCCTAATACTCGCTGCGAAAAAAAGCGTCTAAAGGAAATGTTATTATGGGATATCTTAAACCTGGTCTGGCGGAACTAAATTATCTGCGGCACCTTATCCTGATGTACGGTCACGACAAAGATTCATGGACCGAACGGGATCTGCGGTATTATGTTACACACATCGGAAAGGACGACGTGCCCGATGGCTGGTTCTATGATTCATTTTTATTTCTCAATTCAAAAGCACGGTCGGGAAACGATTTCCAGGCGGATGTTAACCTCGGAACGACAATGAACGGTGAGGGTGATTTTTACGCGGTGTGTTCCCCGAACCCCGCGCACGTCGATGACTGGCGGGATCTTGTTACGTTATATCTCGGTGAAGACGGGTATATCGACAGACTCGAGACATCGGTGCAACGGGCAGCGAAGGAACTAAATACAACCATTCCGTTTAAACGCAATGTCGTTCTTGCTATCCCGTATCCGCACATCACACAGGCGCAGTTCGGAAGAATACCGGGCATCCCGAAGAACCTTAACTTCTCGGTGCTTAAACAATCGCTGCACGATGCAACACAAAACCGGCTGAATGCTGCCCGCTGGTTTGTACAGGAATGTCTTCGTTTATGGGAAAGTAAAAATTACCGGCATCTTCATCTTCTCGGATTCTACTGGATATACGAGACCGTGTCCCGTTCCTGGGATGTCGACGATCACGTTCTATTGAAAGAGTTGAAGAGGACGGTAAACCAAAGCGGACGAAAAATGTTCTGGATCCCTTTCTTCGCGACGTATAATTTTCACCTGCTCGACGACTATCAATCGTATTATTTCGATGCGGCATTTTTACAACCGAATTACATGTTCTATACCGGCGGCGACGATAATCTCATCCGCGCAAGTGAAGAGGCGTCGAAACGGAATGCCGGAATCGAGCTTGAATATTTTCTCCGGCTCGATGAACCGATACGAACGGTCGCCGACCGGAAACAGCGCTTTAGAAATTACCTGAATAAAGGTATCGAACTCGGCTATATGAAAGAGAGCGCATGCGCACATTTTCAGGGAATGAACGCATTGCCGCAAATGTATCATCATCAGGATCCGGTAGAACGGCAATTTTACGACGATATCTATGAGTTTGTCAAAGGAACCTATATCCATAAAGACGATCAGACAATTACCGGGAAGGGGAAGAGTCGTATGGAATAAGCGGCGAAATGCTCGAAATTTCACCAAATCTTAAGTTATTGTTTTTAATAGTTTTGTGGGATTTGGGTACGCCATGAAGCGTGCGTTAAGTAATATATCAAATATCCCAGTAGTATGAAAAGACTACGCATGGTAATTTGCCGTTCACCATGAAGCAATCACGAGATACGCGGAGGAAACGAAGCGTATTAAGTTCGTGATTTGTCTCTATGTAAGCCGTAACGAAAGTGAACCCAGTGAGGCCTCGTTACACAAACTGGTAGTGGTCAGTCTGCCCAAAGTGCTGAAACCTGTCACTCGCGTGGTAGCAACGGCAATAAGCACACGCGGGACTACCCGGGGTAAGATGGGATGGCGTGCATAGAAAGGGAGACGCATGAACATGGGATCCCCTACCATGTCCCTACCGGCCGTAGGGATGATGAGGGAGTCGGAGATGCCCATAGTAGTGTAGATAATCGGGACAACATAACCCGGTAGGAGCGAAGGGGCATTGGTATAGGACATACTTTTCTTAACAACCTGAACTATAGAATTGATGAAAGACGGTAATCAACAGAACATACGACCCGAAGAACAACATCAACCGCAGAAGAAGCGGAAGGATATGAGTTCGGGAGAAAGGCTTCAGTTGTTACAGCGGAAGTTATATCTTAAAGCGCAACAAGAGCCCGATTATAAGTTCTATATTCTGTATGACAAGGTATTCCTCCCATATATACTGCAAGAGGCATACCGCCTTGTGAAACAATCGGATGGCAGTCCTGGTATAGACGGTCAGACTTTTTCTGAAATCGAAAGGGAAGGTGTGGGTGATTTCCTTGAAAATCTCAAGGAAGAACTCCGTACCCGAACATATCGACCAAGTCCCGTCAAACGGGTTTGGATAGAGAAAGACGACGGTGGAGAAAGACCACTGGGCATACCAACGATAAAGGATAGAGTAGCACAGATGGCATGCAAGATAGTTATAGAACCGATATTTGAGGCCGATTTTGAAGATAGCTCACACGGATTTCGTCCAAAGCGTTCGGCACATGATGCAATCCGTCAAATCAAGGAACATCTACAGAGCGGTAAGACAACGGTATATGATGCCGACCTGAGTAAATACTTTGACACAATACCGCACAAGAAGCTGTTGAAGACGCTTCGGCTGCGGATAACCGACCCGAGAGTTCTCCATCTGATTAAACTCTGGCTAAAAGCCCCGGTTGTTGAAGATGGTAAAACCACAGGCGGTAAGAAGAACAAAGTAGGCACGCCTCAGGGAGGTGTTATATCGCCGCTGTTAGCGAATATATATCTACATCTTCTGGACCGTATTGTTAATAATCCACATAATCGGTTTGCGAAAGCGGGGATAAAGATAGTTCGCTATGCAGATGACTTTGTGCTGATGGGAAGATATATTAGCAACTCTCTGATTACAGAGCTAAAGGGTATCCTTGAGCGAATGGAGTTGCGAGTCAATGAAACGAAGAGTAAAGTAGTCCAGGCGAGACAACAACCGTTTGACTTTCTTGGTTTTACTATACGATACGACAAATGTATATTTCGTGAGGGTCGTCGCTTCTGGAACATAAAACCGAGTGATAAATCGTGTAAGCGATTACGCCGGAACATTAATGCCAAGCTAAAAGTCATTGGTCACTATCCACCTGAGATGGTTGTCAAGGAACTGAATCCGTTGCTGCGGGGTTGGCTGAACTATTTTCACATAGAAAAAGTGAGTTATACCCAGATAGTACGGAAAAAGCTTCAATGGTATCTACGTGAGCGGTTGTATCGCTATTATAATCGTAAGAGCCAGCGCAAGACGAGCCTGCACGGTCAGCGGGCTTTTGAACGTTTAGTTAATGACTTTGGTCTGATTAATCCGTTCAAATCGTCTGGTCTGGTTCCACTTGGAAATAACTTAAGATGAAGTTTTATACGAAAGCCGTATGCGGGAAAACCGCACGTACGGTTTGACGAGGGGGAAGATACAAACAAGATACGATATACGGATATTGAGACACGTACGGGGAAACCCCGAAACGGAATTAGGCCGAAATCTAAAGCTCGTGTGTATCTTCTCTACTCTACTGCAGGATGTCGTCATCGGCCTAACGCTTGTTTTCTCGGATATTATCGATATCAACGACGTTGTCGAAGTCTCCGGCC
>SLQE01000224.1 GCA_007131635.1 Bacteroidota bacterium
AATAGCTTCTTCCAAAATGGCCTGCGAACGAAGTGAGCAGCGGCCATTTTGCGAATCCCGCCGTTTTTTGGCGGGACCAAGCTGGACGTCGCGGGTTTCCCGATGGAATCGGGATCTCCCGCTCAAGTAAAATAGGAAATAAGAAATATGAAATATAAAACAAAGTCTCAGAGAGGCCAAAGCTGAAAATGTAGTATCTATTTTCATATTTCCTCTTTCCTATTTCATATTTCAAAATTCGTTCTTTCACATACGCAACAACGGTGTCACGCCACAGGCGTGATGAACAAGGGAATTCCGTGAAAACCGGAAGCTGCCCCGCAACTGTAATTGACTGAGAAACGGTATCACGCAGCCACTGTTTCGTCCCTTCAACTATGAAGGAACATTATGGGAAGGCGATGCCGCTATAGTCATAAGCCAGGAGACCTACCGGTGTTGTTCCGTCCAGCTTTCGAGGGAAAGGTATGGGGATTTTTAATTGTCCCGATAGCTATCGGGATTATAATTGATTAATATACCCCGACTTTCCGTTTGTGAAGGTTGGGGTTTTTTTATTTATTATTGATGATTGAATATTCATTATTTAATACATATGTGTGGGTAAACCTGATATATGAAATCGATTCGAACCGAACCAATAACCATTAACAAATAACCAATAACTTCCTACAAGGAGAAGAAAAAATGAATAAAACTAAACTATTGATCGTTCTCGCCATCATCGGAGTGGCAGCATTATTCCGGTTTCTGCCGCATCCGCCGAATTTCGTTCCGCTCACCGCAATTGCTCTTTTCGCGGGAGCATATATTACCGATAAACGTCTGGCATTTCTTATTCCCATCGGTGCGATGTTTATCAGCGATGCTATACTCGGATTTCACAATACGATGCTCTTTGTGTATGCAAGTCTTATCGCGATGGTAGGGATCGGTATGCTGCTGCAAAACCGGAAGCGTGTCGCACCGATAGCGATCGCAACCCTGTCCGGTGCAATCCTCTTTTTCATCGTTACAAACTTCGGCGTGTGGGCGATGGGAACGATGTATCCGAAAACCATCGATGGATTGATCGCGTGCTACGTCGCGGCAATTCCCTTTTTCCGTAATGCACTCGCCGGCGACATTGTGTATGTAATGTTGCTTTTCGGCAGCTATGCTCTGGCATTGCGGTTCCTACCCGCGTTGCGGACACAGGAAGTTTCGGTTAAATAAAGAGATGTGAAATAGGAAATCAGAAATATGAAATTACGTCTATTAACAGCCTTGTTGTTATTTTATATTGCAACAGGACTTGTTTTTCCACAGGATGCCGATACGGTTCAGACTTCCGTCCAGCCGGCTTTGTATGTTGCATTCGATGATATTGTTGTCACCGCGACGCGGACGCAATTGCCGCTATGGAAATCCCCCGTACCCGTCACGCTTATTTCAGGAGCAGATCTTGACAGAAGAGGCGGCCTGACACTCGGTGACGTGCTCGAACGGTCGGAACCGATGACCCTCCGGAGATACGGATCGGGCGCTGCGCTGACAACGATGTCCGTACGTGGTATGGCAGCAGATCAGACGGTGATATTGCTGAACGGCATTCAGCTTAATTCACCGCAGAACGGATTGGTCGATCTGAGCACTATCCCTCTGAGCGGTATAGAGCGAATTGAGATCGCACGCGGCGGAGCATCATCGCTCTACGGAAACCACGCGATGGGGGGTGTGATCAATATAATCACTCAAAACCGAAAGCACGACCGGCCCGTTGTCGATATACTGGCAGGAGGAGGATCATTCGGTTTACGGAGGATCAACGTACACAGTCAGATCAATACATCCGCGTTCGATGTTTCGTTCGGACTTGGCAGAGATCAGGCGGACGGTGATTTCAAATTTACCGACCAGCTCAACGATAACGCGACACTGGTACGGGATAATAACGATTATGTCACCACATTCGCGACATTCGACGGGCATGCGCGTATTGATAACGAAACGATACTCAGATTGTTCGCCCGATATTCACAGGCCGATCGGGGATTACCGGGACCATTCTTCGGTCAGCAGTCGACCGACCGGCAGGAAGATGAACACCTGCATACCGCGGTCACTCTATCCCGCATGATCGGTGGCGATGTAATGATTGAAGTCAGACCGTTCCTTATTTACAGCGATATCCTCTACGAGAGTCCGGCATGGGACTACAAAAGCAGAGCGATCAACCGGCAATACGGTGCTGCATTTGACGTGAGCGCGCAGGTTTCCCCCGATATTTTGCTAACGATGGGAGGGGAAATAAGCGACGCAAGCGTTGATGCAGACGAGCTTATGGGCGGTGTCGAGCGGGTGAATACCGTTGCATATCTGAGCGGTGATTGGAGTTTGCCGGCAATCGCAAACATAAAAACAAATATCTTTCCGTCCATCCGTTATGATCGTTTTTCCAACAATCATGCCGAAGACGATCGACGGTTATATGAAGAAGTTACCTGGAAACTTGGAGCGACCGTTCAGCCGTTTTCATACGACCGTTTTCTTCTCCGCGGTTCGGTTGGAAGGAACTTCAAGGCCCCAGGATTAAACGATATGTACTGGGTGCCGGGCGGTAACAGGGATCTCGTTCCGGAACGATCTATCGGTTATGATGCCGGTTTCCGGTGGGATGTCCCGTTTGCCCGGGGATTGATGCTCGATGCCGGTGTGTTTTCCATACGGGCGGAAGACCGGATAATATGGATACCCGATCCGGAAGATACCTGGATATGGAGTCCGGTTAATCTCCGCAGCGTGCATGCCGACGGATTTGAATTCGATCTCCGCTGGAATTCCGATAGCATTCCCCTGAGACTCAGTGCATCGTATACCTATCAGGATGTACGTCAGCGTATACCGGATGAAAACAACGGTGAGATGCGCAGCAGACAGTTGCTGTATGTCCCGTATCATCTGCTTTCCGGTGAGATAGGGTACGATATCGGAGCGCTGCGTTTATCGGTATTTCCGCGTTACAACGGCAAGCGGTTCACTACCGAAGCGAATGATGAAGAGGTCGACGGCTATTTTCTGTTCGATGTACGAACTGATTATACCGTTCGTCTGGGTACCCTGTCCGCGTTGATAAGCCTGGATGTAAGAAATATCTTTGATACCGGGTATCAGGTCATCCGGTACTATCCGATGCCCGGACGACATGTTGAAATGAATGTGCGTTTGAGATATTGATTATAAATTGAATATTGAATCTATTCGAAGTGACGTCCCGGCGGGACGTCACTTTTTTTTTCTAGTGCACTGCCTGCAGTAATGGTTTGAGGGCATGTTCGATTTTTTCACGAATCTCGTCATATCGGTTTCCGGGGATCCGTTCCCCTTCTTCAGTAAGCACGTAAAATGAATCGACGATGCCGTCGACGCGGGTAGCGATTTTTGCGAAATGAATATTCAGTCCGAGCCCGGACAATGTGCGTGTAATGACAAAGAGCATGCCGATTACGTCCGGACCGTAAACGTCAATTATGGTGTGATGGGGTGTGGTGTCGAAGCTGACGCTCACGGGATGATCCTTGATTTTATTTTTGGCCGCTTTTCGCTTCCATTTTTTCCGCTGCCGCTCGATGAGAACCTCGATATTCTTCAGTTTGTTTCCGGCGAGTTCGTCGAGTTTCTTTTTTATCGCAATGCATTTTTCATCGGTGAGATGTATCCCGCTGATAACATCCACGACACGGAATTTATCGATGATAATACCGTCGGCCCGCGTGAATATGTTTGCATCGATGATATTTGCATCATGCGCCGTGAGGATACCGCAAAAGTCCGACAATGCATAGGGACGATCGAGTGTAATGATCGTGAGTTCGGTAAACGCATGGTGGTGGGTGTGGTGCATACTGATGTTTGTGCCCGACCGATAACCCTGTTGTATCGATTCGATATGCTGGGTAATCTCTTTATCGGAAAAAGACGCAATATAACTTCTGTCGTCAAACTGATCGATATGTTCGCGGATGGAATCTTCGGGAAGATATGAAGATATTTTCCGGATTATTTGATTGACGCTTGACCGATAGCGCTCCAAGCTGTGTGCCCCGTCGCTGTGTTTGGTTAACTTATCCAGAGTTCTCAAATACAGATCCTGCAGTAAATGACTTTTCCAATCTGTCCATATTTTGGGATTGACCGCCGATAAATCCGCAAACGTTAAAAGGTACAGCATATCGAGCTGGGCGCGGGAGCTGAAACGCGATGCAAATTCATTGATCGTTTCGTCTTCGTAGATGTTCCGGCGGAATGCAACCTGCTCCATCATGAGATGATGCCGTATGAGAAATTGTACATCCTCCAGATAATTTTTTCTGTTTATTCTTTGCAGAATTTCTTGGGCCATATCGGCACCGATGATCTCGTGATCGTTTATACGGCGGGGTTTAGCGATATCGTGGAAAAGCGCTGCAAGGTAGAGCGGTTCCCTGTGCCTGAGATTCCTGTATACTTCACCGAGCATAGAATCGCTGTCAGCCAGCGTTTGTAATTTCTCGATCGCAACTATCGTGTGTTCATCGGCTGTGTAATAATGATATTGGTTATGCTGAAAAAAAGCGACCAGATCGCCGAATTCAGGGATCAACCGCTCTAATATGCCAAGTTCATGCATGTTCCGGATTGCAATTGCAGGGTAGGGGTTATTCAATATAGCCGTTAAACACTCACCGCTCTCGGCTGATTTTTGTGTGTTTTCATCTATCAAATGAGCATGCCCGACTATATATGAGCGTGCACGGTTATCAAACGGCGAACCATATTTCGATTGATGAACGAAAGCCCGTATGATGTGAATTCCCTCCGGGCGGAATTCCGGAGGAATTTCATCGGTTATTCCAAGATGCGTTCCGTCGTAGGTATACAGTTCATCCGGATGTTCAACGCGTTCGCGGATCCTGCGCGGCGGGTAATACAACTCTGCATACACTTGCGTGAAATATTTGTTGAAACGCCTAATCTCGCGGCTGTGTATATAATATATCTGCATGAATAAATCGACTGCGCGCTTTTTGTGTGTATGACGATAACCGAGCTTTTGCGCTACCTGCTCCTGTAAACCGAAATCAAGATTATCGTGTGTATTTCCTGCCAGAAAATGTAACTGATGCCGTACACTCAAAAGATGGTCGAACGCTTTGATCAGTCTGTTGCACTGCTCGGTATCAATCCGACGAAGCTCGAGGAATTCTTTCATGAGAAGTTCGGAAAGTGAGCGATATCTTGATTTCGAGTCGTTGTGCAGCGGGAGCGGATATTCCTTAAGTGAACGAAACATCCAGAGTAGTGTGTGAACATCACGGAGTCCCCCGGCACTTTGCTTCACATTCGGCTCGAGAAGTTTGACGGAGTTCCCGTATTTCCGGTGCCGTTGTTTCTGTTGTTCGATCACATAATGGATGAAAGATAAATCCTTGTTCTTTTGTTGAACATCATTCAAACGATTCACGAACGCATCATAAATGTCCGCATTGCCATACAGGAACCGTGACTCGAGGAGGGCAGCCCAGGAATCGAAGTCGGTATTCCGTAATGCAAGCATCTCATCGAAGTTCCTGAATGCATGACCGATGTTGAAACCGACATCGTATAATAAATGAAGGAATGCCATTGAACTGTGCTGCGCTTCGGTTTTTACAGACTCATCGGGGTATAAGATAAGTAAATCGATATCCGAGTGAGGACATAATTCGCAGCGTCCGTATCCTCCGAGCGCGAGAATTGCTACCGGGTCTTTAAATGACGGATCAAGGAGATCAAAAATATTCAGGATAAGATCATCGGTTATCTGTGTTAAGTGTCGTGCGGTGGTAAGTCCGCTCTCACCGGTCTCATGTCTCTTTTGAATATCGCTTTTTGCAGTTTGATATTCATTGAACCGTTCATGAATGTGAGTGGCATGCGTCATAAAGTCTAATTTACGAAAGCCGTTGTCAAAGAGCAATTTTTTTTCAGCGAGAACTATTTACAATCTATCCGCAACGACAATCGTTGATTTCAATTGCGTTAGCCCGCTGCGCTCACTATCGTATGCTTCGAGGAGAATAACATATATACCGAGCCGGGCAGGGCGGCCGTGGTCGTTGCGTCCGTCCCAGATAACCCGGCCTTCCGGTCCCGACGGTTGATTGTTGAGTAATGTCCGCACCTGACGTCCGAGTGAATCGAATATCCGAAGGCGTACCATTGCCGTATGATGGGGAAGATTGTATGATATAATTGTATAATCTTCGAAGCCGTTGTTATTCGGAGAGAATGGATTCGGATGCACCTCGATACTCGCCGTACGTATCGGTATCTCCGTAAAGATACTGTTATGAGTGCCGGGTGTCCCTCCGCGGGGATCCGCAGATGTGCTCCAGTTTGCGTCGCTCTGTGAATCGATAAACGGCGATATCCGTTCGAGCGATTTCCCCCGTTTTTCATAAACATCGGGATGATGCCACGCGGGATCGTATGCCACTGAATCAATAACAGAATCCGCAGGATCCAGCAAGAGCACTTCATCACCCTGAGATGATAATCCAAGTACCCTTCTGTTTACAGAGATAATATGCGCTTGCGTACCGTCGATCTGAAACCAATCAAATATTGAAGAATCCGCTGAAAGTACGGCAAAAGCCCCCGGTCTCAGCAGTAATGTTGTATCGCTTAAGGTATGGCGGTTGATCTGTCCGCCGGGTGTCTCCCTATCCCTGATCGACCAGTCACGGAGATCGATGATCCGGTCACCCGGATTAAATATTTCCACAAATTCGGGTTGCCCTTCCCGGGTGTGATATAATATCTCATTAATAACTAAAGTATTTCCCGGATAACCGATGAAAATCTCTTTCTCGAGAGTATTATTATCCGTTTGCATGTCAGGGTCATACTGTAATTCCGCGAGAACGAGTGAATAACCGGGAGGTATGTTTTCGACCTGGAAGGTTATATGTGTGCTGTCGGAAGGTGCGAGCTGACCGCTGTGGTTGTAGGAACCGATGAGCTCACGCTCATTGTCAGCTTCGGCGGATAACCGGTATAGACGCAGCGTGAACATCTCTGCAGGGAATTCACCTGAATTTTTAATGCCGGCCACGATAGTGATGTCATCACCCGGAAGCGGTAGCTCCGGATTGAGTTCAAGACTTGAAAGAGCGATGTCGTGATTGAGTCGCGCGTCTGCCGTAAATGAATCCATCCGTATCGTTCCGGTTGTGGCTGAACCGTCTCCCGTGAAGCGGAGACGAACATAGAGAACGTCGTTCTCTGAAAACCGGTCTTCAAATGCAACGCTCCGTTGTATGTAAACCGTTTCACCCGAATGAGAATAGGAGGCGTGTTCAAAAAAATGTCTGCCGCGGTCTGTTGATACTTCTACCTTCATCGTTGCATCAAAGGCAGCGGTTCTTCGTTCGAAGAAGGTGATTCCCTGCACCGTACCATCCGATGTTTGGAACGGCGGTAGCAGGAGATATTGTTCGCGGGAAGGGTTTGCCATTATCAATGCGCGGTTACCGCTATGGACAATACTTGACGTCAATGAAGCATCGGAAGACGAATCGAGCTCACTCGATCTCCAGTCGGGAGGAATCATTTCACTTTCGTATTCAAATTGTTCAAGCCAGGGATACGAACGGACGGGATCTGCAACATGGATTGAAAACGTCTGTGATGTATCCGCACCTCCGTTATTATCGTAACTGACGAAAGCTTCAACCCGGTGAAAACCTTGATGCAATGGCGGGATGGAAACAGAAAACGAAACTGAATCAAATGGTTCGATAACTCCGGCTATATATTCCTCAGTGTAAAATGTATTCTCTTTGGAGAATATGCCGATGGTGAACCCTGAAGCTGCCTCGAGACCTCTGTTCATCAGACTGACCCGTGCTGTTATATCATCGCCGCTTACCGGCAGCGGTGGATCGATAGTGAGAGAGCACAACATAATATCGTGTTTCAAGCGCAGCTTTGCCGTGAATGCGTCAAACCGTATGGTTCCGGTCGTGCCCCTGCCGTCACCCGCTAACCGAAAACGGACATACAATATCTCCGTATCTTTCAATGATGGATCAAAATCTAACCGGCGTTCAACATATCCTGTCTCACCGGGGTGTACAAAGGAGATGTATTCCCGAAAATTTTCCCCGAGAT
>SLQE01000375.1 GCA_007131635.1 Bacteroidota bacterium
ATTTCCCGATGAGGTACGATTTACCTACTATCTTGATGGCTACGATAGCGATTGGTCACGTCCGTCGCCGATACATTTTACTGAATACCGAAATCTCCCATCGGGCAGCTACACGTTTTATGTCAGAAGTATAAGTCCGGGAAATATCATGTCAGACGATGCTGTTTTTTCTTTCTCCATTGCGCCGCCGTGGTGGCGGACCTGGTGGGCATACTTGCTGTATGCAGTATTGTTCGGAGTCGGACTTTTTGTCACCGACCGGTTACAGCGTCGAAGACTCCATAAAAAAGAACTCGAGCGGACACGCGAGCGCGAGCTCCAACAGGCAAAAGAGATCGAGAAGGCGTACCGCGAGCTTGAACAGGCGCACGAAAATCTGAAGGCTGCGCAGCAACAGCTTGTCCAGCAGGAGAAACTTGCATCACTCGGGCAACTCACTGCCGGCATTGCCCACGAGATCAAGAACCCGTTGAATTTTGTGAACAATTTCTCGGACTTAAGTCTCGAGCTGATTGAAGAAGTGCGGGAAGAAATAGAAAAACAGACAGATGCGGTTGGAGACGGAAAGTCGGATATACTGTTCCTCCTCAACGATATTGGGACAAATCTGAATAAGATACATGAACACGGATCGCGGGCAGACCGCATTGTGAAATCGATGCTCCAGCACTCGCGCGGCGGCAG
Source organism: Bacteroidota bacterium (assembly GCA_007131635.1). GTDB lineage: Bacteria > Bacteroidota > Ignavibacteria > T3Sed10-11 > T3Sed10-11 > T3Sed10-11. The sequence goes on from SLQE01000375.1 coordinate 685, forward strand.
CGGCAGAAAAGATCCGACAGATGTTAACGCACTTGTAAAAGAATATGTCAACCTTGCCTTTCACGGCATGCGGGCGGGTAGAGACCCAATAAACGTGGATATTGTTATGGATCTGGATGAAGCTGCCGGCACGCACCCGCTCATCGTCGATGATTTCAGCAGGGTAATTCTAAATCTGTGCAATAATGCATTCGATGCGATGCGTGCAAAGTCAGGGACCGACGGTTATACTCCCAAGCTTACGGTTAGAACCATGCGTGATGGAAAACGCGTTCATTTCGAAGTGGAGGACAACGGTCCGGGAATTCCCGATGATATCAAAGATAAAATCCTGCAGCCGTTTTTTACGACAAAAAAAGGTACGGAAGGGACGGGACTGGGCCTGTCCATTACGCATGATATCGTAAAAGCACACGGAGGAAGTATTCATATTGAATCGGAATACGGTGCGGGGTCTGTTTTCAAGATTACACTGTAATGATTCAGTAATAGCTGACAGGTTTAATACTTTTTCTGTCCGGCATCAGCGTCAAATTCCCGGGTTTGACAATTGATGAAGTCCCTTGTATATTTTAGTACCCCACGTCGTTCGATCAAGGTGGAAATAAAGCAAAAAACATCTGCCGTTACCAAAAGAAAGAGAAAAACCTATGAAGCGCGCAGGGTATTTTATTGTTATTTTATTCTTCTTTTCCATAGGATCGTTTGCGGGAACGGAGGATCCCGGAGAGATAAAATTACTCCGGCAGCATACGGAAATACATCGGGATATCAGGGATATTTTGCGATTCCTGAACATTGATTATGTCATAGTCGATTTTACCGGAACAGGATTGGAGGGTAAGAGTTACCGGATTATGGTGTCTGAGATTTGGTACGGCGAAATAACCAGTACCGCCACAATATTCAACTCTGCCGTAATTCCTGCGCCCCATCTCCGGAGGATTACGGGAGATTCATTTCAGATCAGAGTTGTATCCGAAGTAACCGGTGAGAACAGTCTGCGTTTACACTTTAATTTCCCCGGCTTGACCGTGGAGCAGGAGTATGACGCAATTCAATCGGATGATTACAGCCTGCGGCACGCATACACAGAACCCGAAACCCCGATACATCCCGGTGAATCGTTTTTTGTCCTGACATATATGCTACCGTATGAGCAGGAAGGTTTTAAATATTATTGTTCGATCGAAACATGCGGAAGCAATGTTTTATCCTGGGGAAAAGAATATAGAATCGAACACTACATGGTTTTTGAAATGATTTTTGATGAGTAGCGGGTAATAGGATAAGTTTTATCAATGAGGATAATATGAACGAACAGTTGCAGAACATTTCGACAAATGAATTATATGAACGACTGGAAGATCCGGAGATAAAAATCGTCGATGTGCGTCCGGTCGATGCTTACAACGGCTGGAAACTTCATAATGAAGTGCGGGGCGGCCATATTAAAGGTGCACGGAATATCTCAGCGAAATGGATGAATTATATCGAATGGATTGAAATCATCGAATCGAAGGAGATCAAACCTGAACATACCCTGATTGTTTATGGTTACGAAGAGGAGCAGACCGTTAAAATTGCCCGGCAGTTCCTGAGAGCCGGTTATCCGAACGTCAGGGTGTATAATGGATTTATCGATGAATGGAGTCCGAATACCAATCTTCCCATTGAATATTTGCCTAACTACCGTCAATCAGTACCTCCCGGCTGGCTGCATGACTTACTATTGCAAAAACGAGTGCCCGGGTATTCAAACAATAAATTTGTGCTTTGTCACGCTCATTATCAGAACAGAGCCGATTATGAGAAGGGGCACATCCCCGGCGCGATTGATATCGATACGAATTTGCTTGAATCCAGCAAAACCTGGGACCGTCGTTCTCCGGATGAACTCAAAAAAGTGTTCGAATCGCTGGGTATCTCTCACGATACCACGGTTATTCTGTATGGCAGATTTTCGCATCCCAACAATGATGATCCGTTTCCCGGCAGCAGTGCCGGACAACTGGCGGCATTCCGCTGTGCTTTTATTATGATGTATGCCGGAGTGAAGGATGTGCGTGTTTTAAACGGCGGGATGCAATCCTGGCTTGACGAAGGGTATGAAACAACGACCGAAGAAGGGGGGAAACACCCTGCCGGGGATTTCGGTGTACCGATACCCTCACGTCCGGAGTTTGCCGTTGATCTGCCTGAAGCAAAAGAGATGTTGAAAGCCGATGACGGGAATCTTGTTTGCATGCGAAGCTGGCCGGAATATATCGGTGAAGTAAGCGGTTATAACTACATAGCGAAAAAAGGTAGAATCCCCGGAGCGGTATTTGCTGATTGCGGAAGCGATGCATATCATATGGAAAATTACCGTAATCTCGATCATACCACCCGCGAGTACCATGAGATCGAGAAGGCGTGGGCAAAAGTCGGCATTACTCCCGATAAACACAACGCGTTCTATTGCGGAACCGGTTGGCGGGGCAGCGAAGCTTTTTTCAATGCCTACCTCATGGGCTGGCCGCGTATCTCAGTGTTTGACGGAGGGTGGTTCGCCTGGAGTGCCGATGAGAGCAATCCTTATGAAACGGGTATTCCGAAACGCTAACGACAATGAGATATATATGCACATAAATGAAATTCAGGACCGGATTATTGAGGAGATGTCGGCACGGGACGATTTAACGGACAAGTATAAATATATCATCGATATGGCTAAAGAACTGGCGATGCCCGGCGAACAGCTCAGGAGCGAAGAAAATCTCATAAAGGGTTGTCAGTCGAGTGTCTGGATAAAAGCTGAATGTAAAGATGATAAAATCTCTCTCTGGGGAGATAGTGATTCGCTCATCACAAAGGGTATGATTGCCTTATTGATTCGGATATTCAACAATCAACCGGCTGAACAAATAATGCGGGCGGATCTATACTTTATTCATGAAGCCGGGTTGAGTGCTCATCTTTCACCTTCGCGCGCCGACGGTCTGGCTGCGATAATCAATCATATAAAAACCTCCGTCGAGGATACTCTGAATACCTGACGGAATCAATCTGGGATATAAGTAAGGCGGCGGCGCTTCTGAAGGAACCTGAAATACATCGGCGGATCAGTAAAGAAACCCCGTAATATACCGGTATACGGATCATTCCTGTTCTCTTCCCATTGCATATTCTATCCCGCCCCAGATATGCTTCAGGAAAAGTTCTTCCGAAAACGATTCGATCGTATGGCCGAGTGCAGTGTAGAACGACCGCCCGCCGTCGAAATCATGATACCAAGCCATCGGATGGTATCCCGGGTGTTCGCTTCCTTCGTAACTATCGGTATCGATCGTTATCAGAACATTGACGTTCTCGTTCATATCTTTAAAATTATACCATTCGTCGGCTCGTTCCCACCGTTCGGGCAATGCCTTCGTAGCCGGATGTGATCGGTCCATTACCTGTAAAACCGCATTCCGCACATTGGGGTTATCGGGATGGTTTGTAAAGTAGGCACCCACAAGTTTAATGTACCATTCCCATTCGTTCTCCGTAACCGTTGCCGAGTGTATGCCAACAAAACCGCCGCCGTTGCGGATATATCCTTGAAATGCTTCCCGATGTTTGTCATTGAAGATCGTACCGCTGGTGTTGAGAAAAACGACCGCATCAAAGCGGGCAAGATTTTCACCGGTAAAAACTCCGGCATCTTCCGAAGTTTCGACGGTTACGCCATGCGCGTTCCCCAGCGAAATAAGTGTTTCCCGCCCGGGCTCGATCGAATCGTGCCGCCAGCCTTCTGTTTTGGAAAATATAAGTATGGATGGTGGTTTATGCCCGGGATTGTCGTAAGGAGAGGTGTGCATAAGTAAAAGATTAAGAAATATAGAGAGAATAATGAATTTCATAAGTGTATTTTGTAATTTATGTTTATTATGAATTACCTAAAGATAACGGATAGACTAACAAAAAGCCAGATTTGATGCAGACGGGAGGGCGACGGAGAATATTACAGGAGGTAACATGGAAACCATCAAACCATATAGAGTAAAAAAAGTGCTCATGAAAATTATATTGATTTATGGTGTATTACTTTTTATCTCCGCAATAGTGTTTCTGATATATTCATTGGTACAGGATTATGATTCTAAGTTCCTGGCAGGGAATTGGAGTTATGTATTCTTTGCTTTACAGGGGATTATATTTTTTACTCTGGGGTACATGCAGTTGAGATATGACAGATATTTTATAGAATGGAACGATTCCGAAATACGATTTTTACTGCCGAAGCAAAAAAACATCGAACATGTAAAAGTAGTTGATATAGAATCTGTCGTTATTAAATTATCAGAGATACGAATACACATGGGAAGAGAAACAAAAACCATCCCCCTCAGTAATTTGCAATATGCGGAATTAAAGAGGATCAAGAATAAGTTCGAGGAGATCAACGTAACGGTGAATAGAAAAAGTGAAAGCTGAAGGATCTTATAATATAATGTTTCCGTATATAACCCGATGAAGTATAGTATTCTATGACCCGGCTCCTTGAATTTACCTCCCGCGGTGTCTACTGTGCACGTGCAGACTGCTATATCGATCCGAAACGGGTTGTCGATCATGCGATTATCACCCATGCGCATTCCGATCACGCGCGGAGAGGAAGCAAGCATTATCTTGCACACCGATTGACCGTTCCGGTTTTGCATCATCGTCTCGGCAAAAAAATATCGACGCAACCGGTCGAGTACGGCGAGGAAATTATCATAAACGGTGTGCGGTTTTCTCTTCATCCTGCGGGACACGTGATCGGCTCTGCGCAGGTCCGGGTAGAGTTCGCCGGTGAGGTATGGGTGGTGACCGGGGATTACAAGCTGGAGCACGACATGCTTGCCGGCTCGTTTGAACCGGTCAGGTGCGATGTATTTTGTACCGAATCAACGTTCGGATTACCCGTTTATCGCTGGCCGGAGAGTGCCGGCGTTATTGGAGATATGAATGAGTGGTGGAGGAAAAACAAACAGAACGGGATAACGAGCGTGCTTTTCGGATACTCGCTCGGCAAAGCACAGCGGCTGTTATATTCCGTTGATCAAACAACCGGACCGGTATACGTACACCCCGCTATCGAGCAAATAAACGAGGTATTCAGGCAACAGGGAATACCGATCCCGAAGGTACATACGCTCTCCGGATCTACGGCTGTTAATAATATGGAAAGCGCTCTGGTTATTATTCCCCCGAATGCGATGAAGAATGGCTGGCTGGATCACGTCCCGCGGTACTCGACCGCGTATGCCTCGGGGTGGATGGCAACGCAGAATATCTCATGGGTCCGAAACGCAGACACCGGATTTGTTATCTCGGATCACGCCGATTGGGATGGACTTAATGAAGCCGTTCGACTTTCGGGCGCCGAAACTGTTTATGTAACGCACGGTTTTACGGAGCAGTTTTCACGGTGGCTCCGTGAACAAGGATATGATGCCCTTCCGATCGATTACTAATCAATAGCTTACAATGGAATTAACATACAGATATCTTTCTGCATCAGATTATCCAATCCTCCGTGAGTTGTTCTACCTGTCGATATTCGTACCCGAAGGTGAACCCCCATATCCGGAATCGATTATCGATTTACCCGCGCTTTCGATTTATATCGAAGGGTTTGGAAAGGAGGGAGATTTTGGATTTGTATGCGATGACGATGGTAAACCGGTCGGTACGATTTGGGGAAGAGTCTTTAAATCTGAGAACAAGGGGTTCGGTTATATCGATGACCGCACACCCGAACTGGGAATGGCGGTACTACCCAAATACCGGAACAAAGGAGTCGGAACAAATTTATTAACCCGTTTTCTTGAGGAGGCAAAACGGAGGGGACACCGCACGGTTTCTCTGAGCGTCGATAAACGAAATCCTGCAAAACGGCTGTACGAACGAGCGGGATTTAAGGTCTTCCGGGAAAATGAAGTCGATTTTATAATGATAAAAATACCTTGAGGTATAGATATTGATTCCATATATTATACATGAATAAAATATTGTTCAATAAAAAATATGATGGGAGATAATAATGTTTAAACCCGTTTCAGTAAAAGCGTTACCCGGCTATAAGTTGTGGATAAAATACGAAAATGGGGAGGAGGGTGAGATTGATATTTCTCATCTTGCCGAAAAAGGCATATTAAAAATCTGGAAAGTGGCAGGAAAATTTGAGGATGTCACAATAGCTCAGTCAGGAGCAATTAAATGGAGCGACGATGTTGAATTATGTCCGGATGCACTTTACCTTAAACTAACCGGAAAACAACCCGATGAAATTTTCCCCAATTTAAAAAAGATGGGTGTAAATGCCTGAAATAAGTCGATTCTATGGTATTATTATTAAGATGTATTTTGATGTTCACCATCCTCCCCATTTCCATGCCGAATATGGTAATCACGAAGCATTGGTAGAAATTAATACATTAGCATTGATTGCAGGTAATCTGCCGGCTCGAGCAATGGGACTTGTTACTGAGTGGGCTTTGATTCATAGAGACGAATTGCTAAAGGATTGGGAAAAAGTGAAAAATCTTGAACTTCCCGATAAGATCGAACCGTTATCATAGAAAAATGTTATTTGTTGTCGGTTTATTAGTTAATTGTTATTGGTTCATAGTCTTGAGATACACGCTCCGATTAACCATTAACCAATTAACTGTTAACAAATTTTATTGACTATATAATATTAAATAATATTTTTCACTTTGCTACGAGTTTGCTCAATCTACAACAACTCCCTGATCTTCTCATAATTCCCCCGGCTGATCGGTACCCGTGTTCCGTCCTTCAATATTGCAATGCGGCTGTCTTTTGCGTAGAGCTCAATTTTTGAAATGCGGTCGATGTTCACGATGTACGAACGGTGTGTTCGTACGAATTGTGACGGGTCGAGTTCGTGTTCGAGAGTCGATAATCTGTACTGTTTTAAATGAGATTTACCTTTTACGTTGATTGAAATATAATCGTCCTTCGCTTCGATGTAGTCGATGGTATCCGTTTGGATAACATGTATGTGCGGACCGTCTTTTACAAGAATTCTTTCTGTTGGTCGTTGTTTGGTATGTGCTTTCTCAATAAACGGTTTTAAATCTTTTTTCTTATCCCTGCCGATATTCGCATGCGCCCGCTTTAATGCTTCTTCGAAACGTTCTTTACTGAACGGCTTGAGAAGGTAATCTACCGCGTGGACTTCAAACGCCTTCAGGGCATACTGATCGTACGTACGATGCCGCGGGCAAGTTCTTCGTCGTCGATGATTATTGTTTTTAGTGTATTCATAAATTAATAGAACACAGATGACACTGATTTGACTGATTAGCGCTGATTATTCCTTTATTTGAATATCTACTGCAAACATAGTACTATCCTCTTTGACTACGACATTGCCTTTTGAACCATAGATCGCATGCAATCGATTACGGATATTTTCCAGACCGAG
>SLQE01000058.1 GCA_007131635.1 Bacteroidota bacterium
GAAAATAATAAAAAATTAATGAAAATAACTTTGTTGTTCAGTTGTTTTTCCCTGATCACTAAAAAAAGGCAAACGACAAAAATAGTTAGAAACGACAGGTTGGTTAAAATCGATATCAAGGGGTATTCAACGGAAGAAAAAAGCCATACTGACAGCAACGAAATCGCTAAAACAGTCCAGGTAACAAAAGCTCTATTTCCGAACAGACTCATATTTTTCGCCATTTATCAAAAATATGAAAATATTACTCTATGTTTCGCAATATTTATCGGTTATTTTTTTTATTAACTAATCGTGAAATAATATTGCACACGGTTACGCATTTGTACAGATTAATTCATATATTAGAAAAAATTAATATTTATTAAGACACAAATTGTAGATTTATCTTTTTTGCTCCGTGCAGGCTTTGTATAATTTTTCTGTTTTTTGTTAAAAAATGCCAATTATCACAGGCTTCTTTTACCTTTTTTGACATCTAACTAAATACTAAAAATTATCGTATTTGTCAAGCATAATACAATAATTTTTACGAATACAAAACAATGATACTACACTGCTAGATACAAATTTGTTTTGATATTTCATATGACTTAACTCACACGTATACTTAAATAAACCCCGGACTCTTAACTTAAAAGGAGTGATAAAATGAAAGACACATTGAAGAAAATTGCAGCTCTTACACTGACCCTCGCTTTAGCATTTGGCATCAACATCGGATTGAACTCAGCGATGGAATCAGATAATCTCGATTTCCTCTTCCCAATCGGTTCAAATGCCACAATTGATCAAGGTCAGTTGCTCGCAAGCGGAAACACGATGCTTCCAAGTGCACCGGACCCGCGTGACCGTAATAAAGAAAAGGAAAAGGAAGAAGTAGAACAAGAATAAGCAGGAGCGGCAATAGTATATTTTAACGCTTCTGACAGATATTCAGAAATAAGTCCCCGGGTATTTATTTTGTATACCCGGGGTGTGGTTGTTTATTCTCCCCCACGATCTTCCTCTTGCATTGAGTTTAATTTGTGCATCTAGATGCACTTTACTTAAACGACAAATAGTATGCCATCGATTACTAAATTCACTGCAATCGAATTTGGTAGATATTTACTGATTTTTTTGCAATTCCGATTTAGACCGAAAGGTAAATTTCTCCTACCGGTAATATTTTCCTATATAATGTGTAACTTTTACAACGTTATTTTAAACTCTGATATAAAACAGCACTCATTAAGTCCCCTTTATATTTTCATATTTTTTAATTACATTTAAATATTAAAAACGATATTTTTCTACATTTTCGGATATTTTAGTTGAGTGCTGAAGAGTATTACCGGGGCCAGGGCGAAAGTCCGCTCATCCGGAAAATTTATAGACCTAAATACTGGCTGCATATTTTATTGTTTTTGTGCACTCTGTTTACCACAACGGTTGCCGGTGTTGCATGGCTGAACATCAACCCATTTGAACTTGAAAATTTTCACTACGGTCTTCCGTATTCCATATTACTCATCACATTTTTAACCTGCCACGAGTTCGGTCATTACTTTGCCGCAAAATATCACAGGCTGAAAGTCACCCTCCCATTCTATATCCCGCTCCCCCTCTTTGGCGGAGTCCCTCATTTCGGTACATTAGGAGCGGTGATCCGCATCCGCTCTCTCGTACCAAATAAGAAAGTCCTGTTTGATGTTGGAATCACCGGGCCGATAGCAGGTTTTATCTTTGCTTTCGGAGTCCTGGTATACGGCCTTCTCAACCTGCCGGGAATTGAATATTTATACGAGATACACCCTGAATACCGGAATATGGCAGAGATACCCGAGGGAAACCTTATCTTTGGTCAAACCCTGATGCTGTGGCTCCTGAAAAATATATTAGTAAGTCCCGATGCTTTCTTCCCGCCGATGAGCGAGATATATCATTATCCCTACCTTACCGTCGGGTGGTTCGGGATGCTGGTAACTGCAATAAATCTGCTACCCGTCGGACAACTGGACGGCGGTCATATTTCATATGCTATGTTCGGCAAAAAACATATATACCTTGCTCACCTGGTTTTTAGTATACTTTTAACAATAGGTTTGTTAGGACTACTACCAATTCTAGGCATCGCCACTACGATTGGCTGGACAGGTTGGTTACTCTGGTCTGTTATACTATTTTTTCTCATCAAACTTGAACATCCACCTGTCCCCGATCAGACTCCGCTCGATCCACTCAGGATGCGTATCGGCTGGACAGCATACCTGATGCTGATACTCTGTTTCTCGCCGACACCGGTACAGTTGCAGATGTAAAAAATTGACTTTCGGAACAATAATTGCTAACTTTATTGATTAAATTTAGATGAAAAAAAACCGATCCACCACGGAGGTTAGATACAATATATAGTTGCTACGAATTTATGTAATGTAATTTTGGACTATGAAGGATAATGTGTGTGAACGCAACTATGTATCGTAAAATCTCGTACGGATCCTGCATCTATCTTTTTATTTTGACATTCCTGGTACTAACGCAAACGGGTTGTGAAACCGAGAGCACAGACCTTATCGATCCGTCATATAACACCCCATTTATAAAAATTTTTAATCTGACGCCCGAGTTTATCAATACCGATACTATACTTGTACATAATGAAATAAAACCGGATGACTCACTGAGCATTATGTGGATCATCCAAGCTGAAGTTGAATTGCGAGGATCTGAAAATCCGACGCTATACTACCAGCTCAGGGACCAGAATTCACCTTCATCGTTGAAGGAGGGTGTTCTTAAAGAGATCGATGACTCATCAATCTCAGTGAATGTCGGAGGTCATATAGAATTACGGACCACCCGCGCTACCGTGGGTACTTTCACCGTTACCATCTATGCCGAAACTGAAACGGGTCTTCTGAGCAATACAATGACGCGAAACAGCACCGTATTCAGAGATAACAAAGCACCGGTTATACTCGAAGTCACCGCACCGGATACCATAGATACTGCCGTTATCGGCGAAGGCATATCTATCGTGATGACTGTTTTTGTCGACGATCCCGATGGCGTCGAGGATGTCATCAGAGTTCAGACAACGAATACCCAACCCGATGGCGTAAAAGTTGGTCCGTTCATTCTTGAAAAAACGGAACCGGGCATATTCAATATCTCCTTTACCATAACACCCGATGCAAAAAAAGGAACTCATCGGTTTGAATTCATCGCTTTTGACAGGTTCGGTGAACAGAGTGAACCATACATACACAATCTGGAAATAAAGTAAGTGAAATACCGTATCCTGATAACCTTTTTGATGCTTTACACAATCAATTGCATTTCACATGCACAAACCATTTCTACGTATAAACTGGAGGGTGAACGGTCCCCGTATCTGCATCCACCCGGAAACAGTGCATCGCACGCAACTTCGGGTAACGATTCACTCTGGTTCGGTACGAGTCGCGGTCTGACCCGTACAACGGATAACGGCGATTCCTGGATACATTTCAGATCGGATGAAGCATTTCAGCCACACGGTATATTCTCTATACATCTGGGGAAATCGGCACTTTGGACATCAACAGGTTTCCGGAAAGAGACAACCGCGGGATCACAACAAGCGGGCAGCGGATACACATTCTCAACCGACAGAGGTAGCACCTGGTCGTACGTAGAACAACCGGTAGATGATTTCTCGGTCGATACCCTATTATACGGGGAAAACCGGATACCTGCTCTCGGCATCACAACCGACGTAAATAATATTACCTATAGTATGTCAACCTCGGGTAACGAGGTGTGGACGGCAAGTTTCGCGGGCGGTTTGCGAAAATCAAACGACTTCGGACAAACCTGGGAAAAAGTCATTCTACCGCCCGATAATCTCGATTTCATTGCATCCGATATGGACCTGAGATTTGCACTTTCACCAATAGCGGGACAGCTTATACCCGAGGGACATCTAAATCACAGAGTTTTTGCCGTTCACGTCGCCCGTGATTCTACCATCTGGGCAGGCACTGCAAACGGCATCAACGTATCTTTCAATGGAGGATTGTCCTGGAGAAAATTCAACTTTCAGAATCAGACAAACGGTATTCTGGGAAACTGGGTTATCAAAATTGCCGACCAGGAATTACCGGACGGAACTATAAGGATTTGGACCACGAATTGGCGGGCTGAGGATCGCGATGAGATGAACGGCGTCAGTTATACCGATGATCATGGTACATCCTGGACAAATGTTTTACATACAATCCAAGCATATGATTTTGCGTTTCGGGATTCTATTGTTTACGTTGCGACCGAAGACGGAGTTATGCGGTCTGACAACGGAGGGAAAACCTGGGAAGGCTCCGGATCGATTGTTGATCACGATTCGAGACAGCGGTTCGTTACCCGCGAAGTTCTTTCCGTCGCAGTTTCCTCTAACCATCTATGGGTCGGTACCCCCGAGGGAATTGCACAAACCAGTGATACGATGGGTGAAAATTTTGGTTATACATGGAGAATATTCCGTACTTTCTCCGAAGTGGCCGGCACCGGAGATACCTACGCCTATCCAAATCCATTTTCACCTTCAATAACAGTTACACGTATTCATTATGATACAGATGGCTCGGATGCAGACGTCTCCATAGAATTATTCGATTTCAGTATGAATCGGGTCCGGACACTCATCAGAAACGCTCTAAGGTCGGGTTTTTACGAACACGATGAAATCTGGGACGGAGAAGATGACGGCGGAAATATTGTCCCGAACGGCGTATATTTCTATCGGGTGTTGATAAACGGTAACAATGAGAGATGGGGGAAAATTCTGGTACTTCGATGAGAACTTTTACACATATTACCATTACATATTTCTGTTATATATTGCTTCTTTCGGCAATCTTTTCCAATGATGCACTTGCGAATCCAAAAAGTGCCTGGCCGGGTTCTTTCAGCAGGATGGGCTTCGGAGCCCGCGGCATGGCTATGGGGAACGCCGGAAATGCGATCACCCTTGGCTCCATGGGAAGCTATTATAATCCCGCTACCATCGCTTTCACAAAAACACCGGCGTTCGAAGCCAGTGTGGGATTATTAAGTCTCGATCGTTCATTACAATTTGCCCATTTCACGACACGGATACCGCCTGCGGCGGGTTTTTCCATATCCGCCGTTCGTGCCGGCGTTTCAAATATCGATGGCCGGAACCGGGACGGACTACATACCGGTTATGTATCGGTGTCGGAAAATCTTTTTTCATTTTCATTCGGGGTACGGATATCCGAATACATCGCGGCAGGATTATCGATCAAACTTTTCCACTATAATCTATACGATGATATGTCATCGACAACGATCGGTCTCGACCTCGGTGTTCTCTATTCGCTCAATCAAAACATTTCGTTCGCAGCAGGCGTAAGGGATATCAACAGTAAATATAAATGGAATTCCACCACGTTATATGAACAGCAGGGCAGAACAACGGAAGATAATTTCCCCGTTTTGTTCCATGCCGGCGGAGCATATTTATCAAAGGATAAAACACTACTTCTGAGTATCCACGGTGAATACTCCGAAGCTTTTGACTTTATACTGCGTGCCGGTGTTGAAGCCTTTGTCACCGAACAAATAATACTGCGAGGCGGTATCGATAACGTACTCGATGACGTACTGAGCAAACCTTCCCTCGGCATTGGGATACGATATCCTGTCCGGGATTGGTTACCATCGTTCAATTATACACTTGTCTTCGAACCGCGAGCTCCATCCAGTTTTCATGTACTTAGTGTCGGGATAGAATTCTAATGAAACATTTCTTGGCGTTTTTAATTCTTTTTATCATAATAAACCCTTTGTTATCAGCGACAGGTTTAACGTTTCTGAAACTTGAAACAAATGCACGAAATGCTGCAATGGGGGGAACGGGTGCCGGACTTTACCATAAACCCGCCATTGTCCATTATAATCCTGCCGGGATTGCGGATATGGCTTTTTCGGGAATACAGATTATGCACACGCAATGGATTCAGGATATGACACTGCAACATGGCAGCGGGGCTTTGTCCGTCGGAAGAACATCGATCGGGCTGTCAATCTATAATGCTGCCATAAGTAACATTGAAGTGCGAACACGACCAGGGCCACCCGAATCAGCATTTACTGCCCGTAATTTCGGTGCCGGGCTCACTGTTGCATACAGTATTAGTTCATCTTTTCGTGCAGGAGTTACAGGAAAACTGTTATATGAAAAAATCTTTATCGACGAAGCGACGGGGTATGGTATTGATGTCGGTATCCAATACCTATCGACAACCCCCGGCTTAGTTTTTGGTTTCTCGGTATTGAATATTGGTTCGATGAATCAACTTCGCAATGAATCCACCGATTTACCGCTCAGTTACCGGATCGGTTCTTCGTATGAGTTACCATTTTCAATTAAAGATTTACTTATTCGTCTGGCAGTCGACGGACTACAGTACAGCGGCGACGATAAAATACACCTGATGTTCGGCGGGGAAATCGGGTATGCCGAGACTATGTATACGCGGATCGGATTACATTCGGGCATACACGCACGCGGTATAACGTTCGGATTCGGTGTTTATTACGGTACTTTCGAACTTGATTACGCTTATATCCCCTTCACGGATAACCTCGGGACAGGGCATACTATCAGCGTTGGGATACGACTCTAAAGGGATCAACTTACTCGGGAACAATACCACGATCTCCTTTGTTTATTTTCATTAACCGATAACAACTAAAAAAAAGGAGACCTCATATGATACAAAAAATATTCGTAGTAGCTGTGCTTTTTGTGCTTTTCGGTGCTATTATTTCCTGTGGAAGTAATAAATCAGATGTAACGACAGCATATGGTGAGAGTAAGATTGCCTGGAATGAATTTGATACTGCCACGCAAACCGCTCAACTACAAGATAAAAAGCTCTTTATTTATTTCCATACAGATTGGTGTTCGTGGTGCAGGAAGATGGAAAACGAAACATTCGCAAACGATTCCGTTTCTGAATATCTGAACAATAATTTCATTGCGGTAACGATCGATGCCGAATCGGAAAAACAAGTTACCTATAACGGACGTACAATGTCTCAGCAGGAACTGGCATCGACCTTTGGTGTACAGGGTTTCCCGTCACATGTGTTTTTAAACCAGGCGGGTGAACCCATCACCTTAACACCCGGCTTTATGCCTGCCGAAAGATTCTTAAACGTGCTCTCATACATCGCCGATGACCATTATCAAACAATGGAGTGGGAAGAGTTTATGCTAAGCATAAGCAGTTAAAAGTACCAGTCTCAATATAAAAGCCCGTTGCTGATATCAACAACGGGCTTTTTTCTGTTACACATTGTCCAGCAACATAAAATCCCGCTTCACCGGATTCCCTCTTTTTACCAATTTCGGAACTTTATTCTGTAGTATTTTATTTTCATATGTACATTTTTTTATAAGCGGGCACCGATAGCATTCAGGTCGCTGTGCTTTGCATATAGATCTGCCGAAACGAATGAGATTTGTGTGGAATGAATACATTTTTTCCGGCGGCACGAGTTCCTGCATTGCATAAAATGTTTTTTCAGGATTACCTGTTTGTACTATCCCCAATCTGTTGAGGATACGATGTACATGCGTATCAACGGGAAAGCTGTTTCTACCGAGTCCAAAAAGTATAACACAGGAAGCGGTTTTAACACCGATTCCGTTGAGCGAAGTCAATTCTTCCATAATTTCTTCATCTGACTTCTGCCGAATATCTTCAAGGCTGAGTGTCCCGTATCGTTTTTTTACAGCGCGGAGTAATTCCTTAATTCTCCCTGCTTTTTGTTTTGCCATACCACCGGTTTTGATTGCCGATTCTATACTTGTTGTTCGGGCATTATATAACGAATAATAATCGGGGAACTTCTCTTTCAGACTTCTCCAGGCCTGGTGACTGTTTATGTCGTTGGTATTCTGGCTCAGAAGCGTCGCTATAAGCATGTCGAGCGGGTTAACGGTAAAATCATCTCTGTTACGCAGCGGTACATC
>SLQE01000126.1 GCA_007131635.1 Bacteroidota bacterium
AAACATTGTATCTGGTATGGGTCGGAGCATTCGAAACACGCGACCAGGCCACACAGTACGGCGGTGTACTCAGACGACAGTTTAACATCGAAACTATGATCGTCAGCCGTTAAGAGCAAAACGTAAACTGGTTATGCATAAGTATACTATCGAAGAAATATGTGAAAAGTTCGGAATAATCGGCGATTCCATGGAGATGCGGGAAGTGTTGCACGTTGTGCGGCAGGTCGCGCCTTCGGATATTACCGTATTGATTACGGGCGAAAGCGGTGTCGGCAAAGAGGTCATCGCGAAAGCGATCCACGCTTTAAGCAATCGCTCGGATAAGCCGATGATTTCCGTGAACTGCGGCGCTATCCCGGAAGGTATTATCGAAAGTGAATTATTCGGACACGAGAAAGGATCGTTCACCAGCGCGAGTGAACAGAGGAAAGGGTATTTCGAGTTAGCAGATAACGGTACGATTTTTCTGGATGAGATAGGTGAGTTACCCCAGCAAACACAGGTTAAGTTTCTCCGGGTCCTGGAGAATGGTGAATTCATGCGTGTCGGTTCGGGGACTCCGAAGCGTGTCGATGTCCGGATTATTGCAGCTACCAATAAAGATATCGAAGAGGAGGTAAGGGCAAAACAATTCCGCGCAGACCTCTATTACCGGCTTCGTTCCGTCAATATCCTCATCCCTCCGCTTCGTGAACGTCGGGACGATATACTGCCGCTGGTGAAAAAATTTTCGGATGAATTTGTACGTACATCAAAAATGGGGTTTGGCGGTTTTTCACCGAATGCTATAGATGCATTCATCGAATATGACTGGCCCGGAAATATCCGTGAACTCCGCAATGTCGTTGAAAGCCTGATCGTTCTTGAACCGGGCCGTGAAATACAGGCGGAGGATGTGCGAAGGTTTCTTTCGAAGATGCACCGCCCCGGAGTACATAGGGACTTCGAACGTAATCAATACTTACCGGTGCATCTCAATAAGTCGAGCGAACAGGCTGAGCGTGAACTCATCTACCGGGCACTGCTCGAAATGCGCAAGGATATACTTGAATTGAAAGATTTTTTAATGAATCGCCACCGGGAACCGCAAAGGGTTCATTTGCTGCCGCCATCGATGTATGCGGACAGAGATCGTGACGTAGAAAATGAAATAATTGAAGAACTGCCGTCGATCGAAGAAATGGAGAAATCTCTGATCAATGAAGCATTGCGACGTTCCGGCGGACGCAGACGGGAAGCGGCAAAAGTATTGCAGATAAGCGAACGGACACTATATCGAAAGATTAAGGAGTATGGGTTATGAAGTGGTTGAAGGGAATGTATGTTATGGTACTCTTGACGGGGTTGTCCGGCTGTGCCGGATGTCCGTATTCGTTTACCGGTGCATCGGTTCCCCCGCACATCAATACGATCGCAATTCCAATGTTCGATGACCGGAGTGGTTTCGGCGATCCCCGGTTACGGGAAATTATAACAGCCGAGGTGACACAACGTTTTGAAAGCGACGGCAATCTCAGGATCGCGGAACGAAATACCGCAGATTCAATTCTCGAGGGTGTCATCACGCGGGTGAGCGACGATATCTCGGTTGTTGAAGGCCGGGCTGACAGGGCATCGGTTCGACGGGTGACCATATCGATACAAATTGTCTGGCAGGATGTTATAGAAAGAAAAATTCTAATTGAGACATCCGTGAGTAACTGGGGGGAATATGATGTCGGTGCCGGTGGTCCCGCTCAGCGGCAGGAAGGAATGAATGAGGCAATTACTAAACTCTCGGAAGATATACTGCTGGCAACGATTGCCCGGTGGTAATCTATACCTATGAACTGAATTAAGAGAACATATGACACAGGAAATGCAGCAACTGGAGGATATGCTACGCGGGAACGTAAACTCACCCGCATTCGCGCAACTAGCTTCTTTATACATCGAAAAAGGCGAGTACCTGCAGGCAATAGCACTCTGTAACCGCGGAACCGAAACCTTCCCGGAATATGCAACCGGATTTCTTCTGCGCGCTCTCGCATTACAAAAAATTGAAAAATTCGAAGAATCGATTGAGGATTATCGAAAAGTCAGAGAGCTACTACCGAGATGCTCGGTTGCGAGTGAACGCATACAGGAATTGGGAAAAAAACTCAGCATAGTATCACCGACTGTCAGTGAAGAGACATCGGAGCAGGATACGGATATCGTGCCGGAAAAAGAGGCTGAAAACGAAACCATCGAAAAACTAGCAGAAAAACTTGATGGATATAGACCACCAAGGTCTGATGATAGTATCCTGCATGTTGAGCAAGCGGAATCGGTTGATTCTGACCGGGAAGAAGAAAGCGAATTACTGATTGTCTCCGAAACACTCGCAACGATATTCTTTAAACAAAAGCAATACAAAAAAGCGATTGATGCCTATAATCGGTTGTCAGGCCGCTATCCGGATAAAAAAGAATATTACGCTGCGAAAATAAAAGAAACTGAAGAGGCACTAAAAAATGAGCAGGAACGGGTTTAGTTTTTACCGACTATATCAATGAAGTACTACTTACTCGGCCTTCTTCTCTGATGCTGAAAGTGAATTTGAGTAAACCGTCAGTTTTCGCTTCTTGTTTGCAGCATTGTTTTTGTGTATAAGACCTTTTGCAGCGTATTTATCCAGAAGTCCGGTTGTTTCCTTTAACAGAGGGCCGGCTTCCTCCTGGGTCTTGGCAGAGCGGACTTTTTTGACCATTGTCTTTAGCCTTGACATCTGGGCTTTGTTTTGCGCTTTGCGTTTTTCGCTTTGTCTGTTTCGTTTGATGGCTGATTTATGATGTGCCATGTATGTCCTTTATATAAATATTATGTAATGCATCGAATATAATTAAACACTAAATTTAGCATTTTTCTTTCAGATAATCAAGATAGGAATCAAAATTTAAAAATGTCCAAAAATCGTGTTGTCATCGGAATATATTGCAATGAATCCGTAACGCAAGTCCTTGTCGCGAACGCCGAACATTTGGTCCTTTCCGAGAGGAAAACCGGACCGATTGTTCATCATATGGCCGATCATAAACAGTTCGTCAATGATCTCAATCGGATCATTATAGAAATAAGTGAGGAAACCGGATTTGGTTTTGATAAAATTGCCAGTATTGTCATTGCTGTCCCCGGCGTAAACCGGGAGCAGGGGGCTGATCCGGTTGTAAGCGGTTTACAGTCGGGCTGGAAGCGCCGAAAACATAAACCGAAAATTATACGTGTTATTACAACTCCCGTGCTGGCCCTGGAGATGCTCTTCCCGCGGGAAATTGCCATGTATGCTTACTGTGACCTTGATGCATACGTCGTTGCACGAAACAGGCGAGGAGAATATGTTCAATTCGGTGGATGGGGTAAGGCAATACCCGATCCGGGGAGCGCCCACGCTATATTTCATAAAGTGATGCGTTATATTTCAGAGGTGTATGATGAACGCGCGATAAATAGTCCGTTTTTTAAAGCCATCGGCAATACATTCTCATATGATACTGCGGTAAAATTTTACAGGGCATTGTATGCGGACAATCTGAACAGTATGGATTTTGTCAGTGCGACGTTACGGGCTGCAGAGGAACGTGATATTGCAGCGACATCGATTCTCGATATTGCCGCAGACGAGATTGTCGATTTGATCAGACATACCGCGAGCCGGTTGCCGATGGATAAAAAGGTCCCGATTATGTTGAATGGACGATTGTTTGAGGACAAGCTATATTCAACCGTCGTGCGACGCAAACTGAGTGCCACACTACCGCAACTTTCGGTAGTATCGAATCGCTTCCCGGTTCCGGAAAGTACGGTGGAATATGCAATTTATATAGCCGGGAGACAGTTACACGCATAATGATTTTCTCGTTCTAGGTCGTCAAATCACGGTATTTTTCAGACGATACCCGGATGCATAGTGAAGAATTTCCTGTAACTGATAATTTCAAACCGTTGAGATCCTGCGCTATCGCTTTTTTGGTTATCTTCGAAAAAATTACTATTTTTATGAAGTTTTTATGTTGTTGTGTAACAAATTAACCCCACCACCATCAGAAAAAGGGATTCATTAATGAAAATACACGAATATCAAGCGAAAGATATACTCCGAAAACATAATGTTCCGGTCCCCGAAGGGGGCGTGGCTTTTTCCGTCGAAGATGCCGTTACGGCAGCTCAAAATATCGGCGGTTCGGTATGGGTAGTCAAAGCACAAATTCACGCAGGAGGACGCGGCAAAGGCGGCGGCGTTAAGATTGCTCGTAGTATCGAGGAGGTCGAATCGTTCGCGCGCGATATGCTCGGAATGAAACTCGTAACACATCAAACCGGTCCCGAAGGACGAACCGTGAAACGCCTGCTCGTTGAACAGGGAATTAAAATCGCCAGGGAATTGTATTTCGGTATCACGCTCGATCGGGCATCCTCCCGTAATGTGGTTATGGCATCGACCGAAGGTGGTGTGGAAATAGAAAAAGTAGCTGAAGAGACACCCGAACGTATTATCAAAGAATTTGTGGATCCGAAGACAGGTTTCCAGGGATATCAGGCAAGAAAACTTGCATTCGGACTCGGCCTGAAGGGCCCACAATTTAAGAATGCCGTAAAATTCTTTACCGCTCTCTATAATGCCTACGAAGAAACCGACGCCTCGCTTGCTGAAATTAACCCGCTTGTCGTAACCGAAGACGGCGAGGTGCTGGCGCTCGACGCAAAAATGAACTTCGACGATAATGCTTTGTACCGCCATCCGGAAATCCTGGAACTCCGAGATCTCGATGAGGAAGAACCGCTCGAAATAGAAGCTTCAAAACATAATCTGAATTATATAAAACTTGACGGAAATGTCGGTTGTATGGTGAACGGCGCCGGACTTGCAATGGCGACCATGGATATTATTAAACTTGCCGGAGGCGAACCGGCAAACTTCCTCGATGTCGGCGGTGGCGCGAGTGCGGAAACCGTCGAAAATGGTTTCAGAATTATTTTATCGGATGAGAATGTAAAAGCCGTGCTCATTAATATTTTCGGCGGCATTGTTCGGTGCGACCGTGTTGCAACAGGTGTTGTGCAGGCAGCACGAAATGTTCAGGTCGACCTGCCCGTTGTGGTCCGGCTCGCGGGGACGAACGCCGAAGAGGCAGGAGTGATTTTACGGGAGTCGGGTCTCCAATTCCTTGTCGCGGATACGCTCGAGGATGCAGCAAAAAAAGTAACACAAGCAATTGGTGAAGCAGTTATCAGTTAATGGTTATTGGTTATTGGTTATTGGTTATTGGTTATTGGTTATTGGTTATTGGTTATTGGTTAATAGTTCATTAGCTACAAAACTACGGGTAAGCGAACAAATAACAGATAACCATTAACAAATAACTTTCCCGATTCCATTTAGATACGAGGTTTATTATTCAAGACGTTGGCAGTAGCAAAAAATACGAACCCGTAATCGGACTCGAAGTGCATGCACAGTTGCTGACCGGATCGAAAGCATTCTGTTCATGCTCAACCGAGTTCGGACGGGAACCGAATAACAACGTGTGCCCGGTATGCCTCGGCATGCCCGGTGTACTGCCGGTGCTTAATAAGAAGTTAGTTGAGTTTGTTGTGCTGATGGGATTAGCGACGAATTGTACGATTGCTCCGCATTCAGTGCTTGCCCGGAAAAATTATTTCTATCCGGATCTCCCCAAAGGATATCAGATCTCACAGTATGAGGAACCGATTTGCAGAGACGGATTTGTTGAAATCGAGCAGCCGGATGGTTTGAGAAGAAAAATCGGCATCACGCGGATCCATATGGAAGAAGATGCCGGGAAATCGATCCACGACCGGGATATGGAAACACTGATCGATATCAACAGGTGCGGCGTCCCGCTGATGGAAATTGTAAGCGAACCGGACATCAGATCAGCCCGGGAAGCATATCTCTATCTTGCAAAGATAAAACAGATCGTCACTTATCTCAGGATTTGTGACGGGAACATGGAAGAGGGAAGCCTGCGATGCGATGCGAATGTTTCCGTGCGGTTGAAAGGAACGAAAGAACTGGGCACAAAGACGGAAGTGAAAAACATGAATTCACTCCGTTATCTCGAAAAGGCGTTGTCCTATGAGATAGAGCGTCAGATTGATGTACTCGGATCGGGGGAACGGGTGATGCAGGAAACATTACTATGGGACGAAAAAAAAGGAATAGTGCAGCCGATGCGTTCGAAAGAGGAAGCACATGATTACAGATATTTCCCCGATCCCGATCTCGTCCCGGTAGATGTCGATGAAGCGTGGATACAAAAAATCCGCGGCCTTCTTCCCGAGCTCCCGATCGAAAAACACGATAGATTTATAGCCGAATATGGACTGCCGGAATACGATGCCGGTGTGTTAACCGCATCCCGCGATCTTGCAGATTATTATGAAGCCGCGCTGCAGTCGCTGCAGAATAAAAATCAGAAATCGATGAAGAACGTCAGTAACTGGGTTATGGGAGACGTGCTGCGGGTAGCACGCGATCAGGCCGTCGGTATCGATGCATTTCCCGTTCCGCCGTCGCATATCGGTGAATTGGTTAATCTTATCGACAATGGCATTATCAGCGGGAAGATAGCAAAAGATGTTTTCGAATGTATGATCGATGAACAAAAAAAACCGGAAGAGATAGTCCGGGAAAAAGGATTAAAGCAGGTCACGGACACGGCGGAAATCGGTCGCATTGTCAAAGAAGTGATCGACACCCATCCCTCGCAGGTTGCCGATTACAAAGCAGGCAAAACTAAAATGATCGGCTTTTTTGTCGGACAGGTGATGCAGAGAACAAAAGGTAAGGCAAATCCGAAAATTGTTAATGAGTTGATTGAAAAATTACTTGATGGAGAATGATAGGAGGGTAACCTGATGTATGCTATAAGAAAAATTTTATGTCCGACGGATTTTTCGGTATATTCAAAAAATGCGCTTGAATATGCCGTGAAACTGGCGGATGGATTGGATACCGAGATAACAGTGTTGCATGTCGATGAATTCGATGTCTCGCCGCTCGGACATTATCATCTGGATGATGAAATCGTCCGTCGGTATCGTGATCTCAAATCCCGATTCTTAAAAGAACAAATGGATATGTTTGCAGAGGAGACAATTCCGAAGCACATAAAATATGAAACACGCATTGCGCCCGGCCGCGCCTATAAAACAATCGTGGAGGAAGCCGAGGCAAATAATTTCGACCTTATACTCATTGCCCGGCATGGTACGACCAATATATCCAATCACCTCGTCGGGAGTATTGCAGAAAGGGTAGTCCGGTTAGCCCGGTGTCCGGTGTTAACCATACGGGGGACGGCTCCACCGGGCGAGAGAGGTATAAAGAATATTTTGTGTCCGACAGATTTTTCCCCGGCGGCTAACTCCGCATTATCATACGCGGTTTCAATTGCCGAGAAATATAAGAGTAAACTGTATATCCAGCATATCAGTGAAATTGCCGGCGAGCCGGATATTGAAGCACTCAAAAAGAAAGCATCGAAACTGGAGGATCTCGGTCCCGGGGCGGAAGAGATCGAAATCGAGATGATTTACGATCGGGATATCGAACCGAACAACTCGATAATACGGTTTTCCGAAGACCGCGAGATAGATTTAATTGTCATGTCAACACACGGACAGAAGGGGCTGCGCCGCGTTTTTATCGGCAACAATACGGCAGAGGTGGTCCGCAAAGCAGAATGTCCCGTCCTGACCGTCACGCACCCGATCCATAAGGTTGTGTTTTCGAGTATTATTGCAAAGGGGAAAGTGGGGGCGTCGGTGCAGGAGTAGAGTTTAAATTCCAAATTCGAATGACCAAATCACAAATAAATTTCAAATTCCAATGATCGAATACCGAAATTGGTGTGAGCCCGGATTGGAATTTGGTTATTGATTATTGGAGTTTATTTGAAACTTGGAGCTTGTATATTGGTCATTATTTTTGATTTACGGAGCTTGTTAAATTCCAAATTCGAATGACCAAATCTCAAAT
>SLQE01000169.1 GCA_007131635.1 Bacteroidota bacterium
CCGGTTGTATCAACGGCATCGACTGAAAAACCGTCGGCATACCCATCGACGTTTTTCGTCCGGAAATGACATCCGCGTTCACCCCTGGTAATGACTACTATTTCCGGCCCTGCGTGAAGCAGTTGTTTCGCTGCCTCTTCTATGCCTGAAAGTCCGGTTAAGAAGGAAGCTTCCTGTTGATTCAGTCTTAGTATATGGGTGAATTTGATGACTTTCATCATCAACATTTTGGCTTTTGTTTCTGTCTTCCACAGATCGAGCCGAATATTCGGATCGAATGAGATAAGGCACTCCTTTCCCTGGAACTCACTGATAATCTGAATAAGCGAAGATCGTGCCGGTTCCTTGAGAAGAAGAAAAGAGCTGATATGGATTATTTTTGATTCGCGCAAGGTCGAGAGATCTACGTCCGAAAACCGTAATTGAATATCCGCCGGCTGTGATTCCCAGAATTCAAAAAAACGCTCTCCGCTCGGTGTCAATGAAACAAAAGCAAGTCTGGTTTTATGTTGTTTATCAAAAACAATACCCCCGCTCATAACACCTATTTTTCGTAATTCACCGCAGAGATATTGCCCGAACGAATCGTCGCCGACCCTGCCGATGAATGCGGTCGGTACGCCGAGGCGAACGAGACCGACTGCAAGATTAGCCGGTGCGCCGCCGGGTAATTTCATAAATGCAGGTGCATCGCTTAACGATACACCTTTTTTGGTTGAAACAAAGTCTACTATAATTTCACCGATACAGGTAACATCAGGTTTGGACAACATAAAGAATCCGGTAATAACTATGAATTTTAATACATAAATTGAATTTTCATTTTTGCTTGATACACAAGCCGCTTATTGATGACTGCCTATCGAAACCTCAAGGACAGACTCGGTTAATTTGTTTGAATACGGGTGTTCGAGCGTACGGTCACGGAGTTTTTCGATCGGCGCATCTTCTACTATTTTACCGTTATACATAACGAGCAACCGATCGCATACATCGTTCAGCACGCCAAGGTCATGGGATATGAATAACATAGTAAGTTTTAACTCATTCCGCAAATGCTGAAAAAGATCGATAATCTGTGCTCTGATCGAGACATCGAGTGCCGATACGGGTTCATCTGCTATGAGAATTTTCGGAGGAACTGCTATAGCGCGCGCGACCGACACCCTGCGTTTCTCTCCTCCGCTCAGTGTATGCGGATATTCGTGCCGGAATACAGCAGGTAAATTAACCATTTCGAGCACTTCAATAACCCGTTTTTTCCGCTCTTGTTTTGATGCGGCGGTATGCACTTTCATCGGTTCTTCGATGATGTCGGCTACCCGCATAAAGGGATTCAGTGCTGCATCGAGATTCTGAAAAATCATCCTGCATTCACGCCGCAACTGTCTTCGGATATGATTTGATCCTGCATTGATATTTTGCCCGAAAACCGAGATCGTCCCGGAAGTCGGTTCGTACAGTCCCGCTATCAATCTGCCGAGTGTGGTTTTGCCGCATCCGCTTTCACCCGCCAGACCGACTGATTGCCCCGATTGCAGACGAAGCGATATAGTATCGACTGCAAGAACAACATTGTCCTCCGCGCCAAGAGATATCCAGCGCTTGCGTTGAAATTCTTTTGATACATTATGCAGATCAATGACCGGGTTCATATTTCCAACATCTGATATAATGGTTTCCATTCACTATTATTTCGTATGGCTCCTCCCGTTCACATCGTTCACCGCCGTCTTCGAGTTCATGTTTCATTTCGCAGCGGGGGTGAAACGTACATCCCGATGGACGCCGGACCGAATCAGGGGGACTTCCTTTTATAAACTTCTTGTCGTCGGCGGATGTAGTCACCTTCATTGCCGCATGCAGAAGTCCGTCGGTATACGGATGATTATTATCCCGGCCGAAGATCGATTCGGTATATCCGGATTCAACGACACGACCCGCGTACATCACCGCGATGGAGTCCGAAAAATTCGATCCGATGCTTATGTCATGTGTAATGAACAGGATCGACAAATCCATTTCCTCCTGAATCGTTTTCAACAGCTTCAGTATTTCGAGCTGCACCGAAGCATCGAGTGCCGTCGTCGGTTCATCGGCTATGAGTAATTTCGGTTCCGCCGCGAGTGCGGTTGCAATCATCACCCGCTGAGCCATGCCGCCGCTTAACTGAAACGGATAGGCACGTGCGACATCTTTCGGCGATGAGATGCGTACTCTCTGCAGCCAGTCTGTTGCAATTTCGAATTTCTGTTTACGGGTAAGTTTCCCGTGCAGTAATCCAGCGGATTCCCCGATATGTTCCGCAACCGTAAAGAGCGGATTTAAAGATGAAACCGGATCCTGAAATATCATACCTATTTGTCTCCCCCTGACACCCTCCAGATTTGAGCTGTGTTTTCTCTTCCACGCTGCGACATTCTTTACGATATCGATAGAGGTACGGTTCTCAGTCACCGTACAGACATGTTTCAAACCATCGAGGACATTCTTTCCTTCGAAGACAATTTCACCGTTCACGATACCCGGTGTCGTATCGATCAGTCCCATAATCGAAAGAGCAGAAACCGATTTACCGCTTCCGGATTCACCTATGAGACAGACAAATTCTCCCCGACCGACGCGAAACGACGCGTTGTCGACTGCCTTCACCATACCTTTTCGTGTATAGAAAAAGGTCTTCAGATTGTTCACGGATAAGAGTGTATCGTTATGTGCTTTATTATTTTTCAAAGAAGATACTCAGTTTGTTTCACATTGAGCATTTTGCTCATGCCGTCTCCGAGAAGGTTCAATCCCAGTATCGTGCCGATAATCGCAAGCGCGGGCGGCACGGCCTGCCAGTAGATGCCTTCGACAAAATTAAACGGGTATCTGCCGCCTGAACCCTCATAGATCATTCTCCCCCAGCTTACAAGCGGTTCTCCGATTCCGTATCCGATATAACTCAGCGTGGCTTCAATAAGGATTACACTGGCAAAACCATAAATAATCTGTATTGAAAGCAGGTGACGGCAATTATACCAGACGATATGCTTTCCGATTATTGTGATATCGGTTAGTCCGATCTCCTTCGCTGCCAGGATAAAATCGGTATTCTTCAGTGACTCAATAGTACCGGAAATAATCCGTGCTATACGTGTGGCATTCAAAATACCGAGAGCAATTGTTATCGCGTACAAATTAAAATGGGAAATAAAAGCAACGATGATCAGGATGACTATCCGGGGATAAGCATCCAGTACGCTTGTGATGTAATTTGCAATCATTTCGGTTATTTTACCTTTGTAATACCCGGTAACCGATCCGAGAAAAATACCGATCACGAGTGATATGAACACAGTGAGCGCCCCCGCGTAAAGATAAGTTGAGGCGCCATTGAGGACACGAATAAAAATATCTCTTCCGTCATTATCCGTTCCGAGAATGTGTCCTTCAACGGGCTCCGTGTATTCGTACCAATACTCTTCCTCAAAAAACTCCCGTCTGTCCAGTAAAGCTCTCAACAATGTGGAGGGGGGCGGAGAGTCGAACCGATCATATTGTATTTCGGTAGGTGAATGCGGGTACAAATCTAACCGATACGCAAACTGTCCGTACAACGCACCGATCAAAAACAGGATGGTGATCACTGAACCGATGACTATCGATACCGAGCCCGGCCTGCGGAAAAATGCCTTGATCCCGCGTTTGCGGAACACCTCGGGACGATATGTAAATTTTTTTTTCATCACTAAATATTCATGTACGGGTGCGGGGATCGACGATCACCGTTAAAACACGATTCATTATATTTGCAATAACAATTAAAAGTGAAAATATCATACCGATCGCGAGCAGCACATTGGGATCGCGATATTTTAAAGCGTCAAGCGCTACGATACTTATACCCTGACTGAAGAAGATATATTCGACAATGAGCGCACCGCCGAGTGCATAAGAAAATCTTGACGTGATAATGGTGAACACCGGCAGCAATGCATTTTTTAGAATATGTTTAGAAATACGTGCACTGCGGGCGATTGCTGCCCGTATGTAGTTTTCACGTACCATACCTCCGACAACTTCACGTATGTGCTTTATCATTTCGCCTATGACCCCGTCGGCAATCCCGAGGATAATAATCGGTATTCCGTAGTACCCTATGATCCTGCTCAACGGTATATCCGCATACCAATCGAGTATACCAAAGGACTGTACCCAATACGGACGGATAAATATTGCCAGGAGAAAAACAGGTAATGCTGAAAATAAATAGGTACCGGGGATGAAAAATCGAACGAACCATGTATTCGTCCGGATTGCGGCGGCAACACCGAGGGGGATGGCAATGAGTATGCTTACAAACAAAGAACCGATGACGAGAAGAAATGTTTGACGGAAACCTGTGCCGATAATATCGCTGACGTCACGATTCGTGGTTGCGGAATGGCCGAGATCGCCTCTCAGAACGGCGTCCGTTACCCATTCACCGTAATCCGCTGTCAGAGAAAAAAACGAAGGAGTGGTCCTCACTCCTTCGTGGTGTTCATAAACCAGTTGTCCTAAAAGCAGATAAATCGTAAACGTCGTACCGATTAGTATAAGAAGAGCAATACAGATTTCTTTCAGGATCGTCCGTAACGTATTCATTTACCAGTCTTCTCTGATGTACCATTCGTTTATATAATCGAAGAAACTGAACGGCGTCACCCTTGTCATAAAATTCCGTACTTTCAGATTTGCAGCGGCGTTTTTATTGAGTGACCAGAGAAATATATAGGGTGTATCCTCCCGTATTATCCTGTGCAGGGTCCGGTTAATATTGATCCGTTCGCTCGGATCCGTCGTTTGCTGGAACCGCCTTATAAGATCATCGACTTCGGGATTGTTGTAGGAGATAAAATTTTCGGCACCCGGTTGATTGTTGACAGATAAAAATAGCGGAGCGACGTTACCGGCCTCATCGAACACCACTTGAGCAAATGCAAGATCAAAGTTTTGTTCATACTTCACCCGATTTATCCATCGTTCGAACTCCAGTTCCATGAGGTCTATGAAAATACCGATTTGTCTCATGTCCGAAATAAATTGTGCCGTTACGCGCGGGGTGAAATCGTCTCCCTCAAACCTCGGCACAACCAGTGTAAATGCGAGGCGTTCACCTCTGTTGTTTATTCGCGTACCGTCCGAAGTCCGATCGCTAAAACCTGCCTGGGTTAAAATCCGGATTGCCTCTCCCGGATCATACGGATACGGTCCGGCATCCCTGTCACGGACATAAAACGCGCTTGCAGGCGGGAACGGTCCGGATATGAGCGTGCCCTGATTCTGAAAAATTCTGTCAAGTGCGTTTTCACGATTAAAACCGTAGGTCATCGCCTGCCTTATTCTCCGATCATTTAATAACTCACGTTTAAAGTTAAATGCGATAAAATGGTAGGCCAGACTTTCATACGGTTTGATCTGGAACCCGGCGGCGCGAAGGCGTGCGATCGCCGGAGGAGGAATTTCGACCAGTACATCAACCTGTTGATTGAGGAGAAATTCGATCTGTGTACCCACATCGGCCTGCACATACATACGGACTTCATCTATGTTCGGACCGATTGTTCCGCCCTCGCGTCTGCGATAATAAGGGTTTGCGCGCAATGTTATATCGGTCGGTCCCCGGCGCATTATATGATAGAAGCCCGAGCCAATCGGATTTCTTGCAATTTCACTCTGACGGTTTAACGGTAAGTTACTCATCCTGTGAGACGGCAATATTTTAAAAGTAAGTTTCCGAAGCATTACATCCTCCGGAAGCGGACTTTCAAAAAGGACGCGTATGGTATGACTATCGATAATGCGAATTTCGCTAATATCGCTGATGAGACGCTGTTCCTGGAGGTTATTCGATGCCCTTATTGCCTCTATCGTTCTTCCGACATCCCGGGCAGTTATCTCTCTTCCGTCAGACCAATGCTGACCGCTTTTTATGCGAACGGTCAGTTCACGGTTGTTACTGCCGACGGTATACGAATCCGCGAGTCTGCTTCTCACTTCGCGATCTATATCGTAGCTGAACAATCCTTCATACATAAGGGTTGTCATTCTGACGTTCACGATATCGTCGGATGTAGTAATAGGATCGTACGACCGCGGAAATTCCGACTCACAGTAGGTTAATATGCCGCCCTGTTGCGCCTGCGCTATCGAAGAACCGTATACGACTACGTTTACTATTAAAACAGCGAGTATTCTTATCCCAATCATAGTGTTAGACCTCTCCTTAACAATAAAAAACTACCTTCTGTATATAACTCTTCCTTCTCTTCCGATATTCGTTGCCACATCAATAAGGGACGTTGTCTCAACCAATGCCTGTGCAGCCGGATATGATCGTGCAACCGTCGAGAACATATCGATCGCCTCGGACAATGATATAAAATTTTTAGCAAGTATCATCGACGATCCGAAGAGAACCATAAAACCGGGCTCATTTGCCCTCAGGTCGGCCCGCCGTTCGGTCCGGAAAGCGGTACTGAGGATTTCAAGAGCACTTGAATAGTCCCCGCTATAAAAATACATTAATCCCAGGTTTTTCAATATGTCCTGCGGCACATCCCTTCTTGTTCGTGCCTGTCTCTTTTCTAAGGCATTTTGAAAAAATGCAACTGCTTTATCTTTTTTGTCTTTGAGACCAAGCTGTGCATACATAATGTATACATCACCTAATGCTGTCTCATTACCCGACCGTTCGAGATAGTTGAATATCTCCCGTGCACTGTCTTTCTGATTATTTTTATAGTACGCACCTGCAAGATAAACTGCGGCCCGTATATCATCGCTGCCCGTGAGTGAAGCAATCAGTTTCTCATATTGTCCCGTTCTGAAATAAAACACTGCGCTGTAAAAAGCATCATGCTCTTTCGTCGTCGCTCTGCCCGAATAGTGAGCCGCTAACGCATAGTGGGCAAACGCTAAGGTAACTATATCAGCCGGATTATAATAGCGAATTTCTTTTTCGCTACCCTTATTCTCTATGAAGGTTGTCGTGAAAGTGTCGTTTCGAATCAGATCCGCTAACCGTTCGAACTGTCCGGCCGCTATCATAACCTGGACAGCCGGGATCAACTCATTCGCATGAGCCCTTATGCTTTGATGAGTACAGCGTTCCGGTACCTGATCCATATTGAATCGAACCCGGGCATGTACGTAATCGACAACGGAACATAGTTCCCGGTTTGCAGACGGTATTGTTTGCCATCTTTGTATTGCATTCTGTTTGGCACCGCGCATATATTCGACCGCACCCAGCCACGCAATGCCCGCTGTTACCAGCTCTTCGGGCATGTTATTTTGTGATCGCAGAAAACCATTCAAACTTTTTTCGGCTTCGACGTAGTCACCGAGTTCAAAGAGCCCGATTCCGCGATATAACCCGGATGCGACACCCGCATCGATATTATTTTCCTCCATTATTTTGAAGTAAACTTCGGTAGTTGCCGCGAAAGCCAATGAGATCAGATGATACAATTCCGCCTGTTCAAAATGGGTTTTCGCCAGTGAAAGGAGAATTTCATCGCGATTCGATCCGCGCGCATTTTGTAAATCTTTTTCGAAATTCCGGATCCTTTCCACAAACGGAACATACCCCGTAAAACGGTCAGGGCTCTGCATCGCCCGACCGTTCGCGGTGAAAAAGATTACCAAAAGAAGAAGTATGTGTACACTACAACGGGTCATAAAAAAACTATTCACGTTTTGTCATCTAAAGTTTGTAAAACATTCCCAGGCTCAACCCCCTAGTCTGAAGGTTTGTATATGCCTCTTTTGCATCGACACGATACGGTACCGATCGGAATGTTACCTGGCCCATCACTTTTATAGTCGGAGTCAACGAGTACTGTATACCAAAGCCAAAAGGTACATGGAATCGCTCCCAAAACGGAAGACCGCCGATACCTTCGTGAGCAAATACATACCCCACGCCTCCGTACCCGTACA
>SLQE01000177.1 GCA_007131635.1 Bacteroidota bacterium
GATTCCATTGCAGCGGTGATCGTTGAACCGGTAACGGGTAACATGGGTTGCATACCGCCTTCAAAATCATTCCTTCAGGATTTAAAAGATGTTTGCAGTCAAAACAATGCACTTCTTATTTTCGACGAAGTCATGACGGGATTTCGTCTCGCGCGCGGCGGGGTACAGGAACTCTATGGTGTAACACCCGATCTGACCGCTCTTGGTAAAATTATCGGCGGCGGCATGCCGGTCGGTGCATACGGCGGGAGAAAAGAAATAATGTCTATGATAGCACCTTCCGGTCCGGTCTATCAGGCAGGCACACTCTCCGGGAATCCGATCGCGATGGCGAGCGGCTATGCTATGCTCACATACATAAACGAACACCCTGTAATTTACGACTCTCTTGAGAAAAAGGGCTCGGAAATCGAGACCGGTGCACGGGCGATTATTTCAAAGCAATCCTACCCCGTCTCCTTCAACCGGGTCGGCTCGATGTTTACTGTTTTCTTTACCGGGAAAGATGTCACCGATTTTTCATCCGCATCGTCCTCTGACAGGGAAAAGTTTGCACAGTATTTCGGATCGATGCTCGAAGACGGAATCTATATGCCGCCGTCTCAGTTTGAGGCAGCATTCATATCGACAGCGCATAATGACGCAGATATTGAAAAGACGATTACCGCGATAGAAGTCGCGATGAGAAAAGTGTTCGGATAGTGCGATTTTTTTAAACAAAAAATATTGTGCTAACTCGAATAGCCTCACCCCCCAACCCCCTCTCCGCAGCGCGGAGAGGGGGCGAAGGGGGTGAGGCGCTAACCGGATAGCACAAACCGTGTCATCGACACAACCTCCCCTTCGGGGGAATAATCAAATCTAATTCACATTCACCGTTCCCGAAAAATTCAACTGAACATTTCCATTCGGTCCCGTCGTCAATATACGGACGGTCACCGGCATATTTTCGATGACATCCTCCTCATCTCCGCCGTACACCGACAAAGTAAAGCCAAAATTCGTATATGCCCGGCTCTGTGTGTCCGGCAAGGTAAAATCCGTAGTACCGGTTAGGATCAGCTCCGGAGCTTTTGCAGTACCGGATAGCTGAGGCAGTTCGAGATTTACGGTAATTTTCTGCCCTTCAGCCATCGGATTTCCGTTATAATCCGCGACCGTAAAATTAAAGCTCTGGCTTCCGTTATTGGGGATTTCAAAACTGAACGGATCAACGGTTATTATCGGAGAACCGGACAGCAATACAAGAACACTATCGGTGACAAGCACCCCGTTTTCACCCCTGGTTTCTGCAGTCACATACCCGAATCCGGGACCGTGTACGGTAGCATTGATATTTTTACCGAGCGAAATAAGCTGTACCGGTGCGACACCGTCATTATCGGTTGCTACTTCTGTCTGGATATTCCCGGCATTTGTTCTGAAGTACACATTTGTTCCCGGTCTCACGGGGTTACTGAACTTATCTCCCAGAACCGCGACTATACCGAGCCGTGCATTCACGATATGAAGTGCAGGAAAATTCAATCTATCCGGAGCAAGTCCGAAATGTTCCTGAGCCGGGAGTCCACCGTGTATCGAAAGCTTGACTGGTGTACTTTTAATCGTCCGGTCACCCACGGTTGCCTCGGCAGTAATTTGTACGACACCGGCGCGGATACCGGCATTTAAGGTCACGGAGACCTGTCCGTCCTCGTTTGTGCGGCCCGTTGCCGGACTTAAGAATTCACCGCCGCCGGGTCCGCCGAGGATAGAAAAGACCACATCCACGGCATGTTCAAGATCGACGGGAACACCGTTTGAATCGCGAGCTTCAAAAACAAGACGTGTGCTTTCTTCGTAACCGCCTCCCGTCACCCCGATCGACGGAGACTGTACCTCGTAGACAACAAGATTGGAAGCCGGTCCCGACCTGCTTTCCGACGGCGGCCCGTTATCACCACCACCGTCTTCTTCTCCCTGCTGCCCGAGTACAAAATTCACCACAACCACATTCCCTGCAGCAAGCGGAATGGTCTCGGACTTCGGATCGAATGCGGACTTACTCGCGCTGAGCGTGTAGTTTGTTGTTGATTCACCGACTGAAACCGGAAGCACAAATTCATATCTGCCTTCCTCATCCGATGTTGTACTGATTGAGCCGAAGACCGTACTCATCGCCATCATATCGGCGCCAACTATCACCTCACCCTGTGTGTCGGCAACGGTACCGCGAACAACCGCCGTATCGTCTGCCGCCGGATCGGTTATGCTGTCCTCACACCCGGTTGCGAGAAACATGACCGTCGCAATGAATAAAAGTATATAGAAACTATATTTTTGTCTCATGTCCGTTCCCTCTTGAAATGCAAATGTAATCTTATTGAGTTATTCTTTTTTAAGATCTGTCGAACCCCGCAATCGCTCAATATCTTCCTGATTCTGTTGACGCCGTTCCTGCAGCAGGTTTCTCTCCCGCATCGTTGCAATACGATCCTCAAGCGTCGGAACAAGTGAAGCTTTCAATAATATGATCAATTCCTGTTTATCTTTTTGCACGCGATTATAACCGAAGACGTATCGTAAGCCAAAAAACCACCACGGAAGATCTTTCAGTACCGGGACACCTTCGCGAACGACACGGTCCTCCGTTACAAACAATCCGCCGATGATCGTTTCTTCGCCGTCAAGGAGGAGAACCCTCGTTTGAGCTTCCGCTTTCGCAATTATCGTACTTTGAATGCCGGGTGTACCGGTTGAACGCTCTGCGGAGACATCGAGCGAAATAAAAGGTATCCCGTCCTCCACGATAACCTCGGGTTCGACACTGATAATCGTACCGGTATTAACGAACACATCGATGATATTACCCGCAAAGTCCCGCTGCTTGATTGAGATATCCTCTCCGACCTGTATACTTCCCGTTTGTCCCGATCGTACCGTTATGTCCGGACTTGAGATCACCTCACCGATATCCGAACCCGCGAATAACTGCAGCAAGGCATCGATATTGGCAAAACTCAGCGCTGGTATCACGGATATTTCCGCTGCCCGGTCGGTTCGGTCTATATAGCCGGTCTCGGGGTCGCGTGCGGTCGCTACACCTCCGCCGATGCGCTCGAAATTACTGTCGCCGGTCCGGAGAACGCTCCACCGAATTCCCGACTCCTGTAATTTTCTGTGATTCACTTCAAAGAACACAGCCGATATATTCACTTCACGTGTTTGTAATGTCGGACGATCCGGATCAATAGCAACCTCCTCTTTGCGAACGGCAAGCTCGGTCGGTGCCTTTATAAAGAAGTGATCTGCCCGTTCATCATACCAAAGATCATGATGACGAAGTATGCGTTCGAGTGCATCCCGCCAGTGCATCGTTTCGATATGGACTCCAATCGGTTTCGTATGCTGGCCGGGGTCAATGATGATTTTTCCGGTAAACTTCTTGCTGAGCTCATTGAGCGCCTCGATTGCCTGATTAAAACCGAGATGTCTTTCCATGGAGACTATGGCATCGGGAGGACTAAATTCCCGTACCTCCCGGCGTTCCTGCCAGGTTTGCGCGTTAACAGATTCTGCCAGCCCAATGGTGAGACAGAGAAACGCGAGCAGTTTAAAACGATCCAGTAATGTATGTACATGCATAAGTAAAACTCCTCTACCGAGATTTATTATTTATCATTATATCGAATATACAAATTAAAACCTTCTATGATGCCTCCCTTATTGAGCATAAATTCTACCATGCTTTTTTCAGGGATTATTTTTGTCACATAACCAAGGTACACTTCATCTCCCACCCGAATAGTATGGACTTCGCCTTCCTGATCCACAAGGATCGCTCTGTCCGGAAGAACGGCACGCAGCTCGGATCGCTCCGATTCAATGAGTCCGCGAACGTTGGGCGGAATATCCGACAGTATCAACGGCTGGAATGGACTATACCGGACATCGTTCGGCCGTACCGCATTCCGTGCCGTCGAGGTGAATAACTCGGCGACACTCGTATAATAGCCCCGCAATTGCATATCGAACGTAACAAGTAATTGCGGCATCTCGCTTTCCTCATCACGGGTTTCAACGCCTCGCAGGTTAACCTCCTGGAGCCGATAGAGACGCCGCCCGTTTTCGAGATACCAGAGGAAATTATAAAACACATTGAACGGTGCCTCCCCACGAAGTATATACGTGTTGTAACCATAGCGGTTCTGTTCAACACTGCCGCCGTATACCATATCCAGTTTGACGAAGCCCCCGCTCCGGTCTATCGACCGGTTGAAAAAATCGTACGTTTCGGCGGTAATATCAACGCGCGGTATATCTTTGGTCCGGCCTTCCCAACGCACCTTTTGGTCGTCGAGCGCCGCAACCATACGGTTGTAGTCGTTGAGAAGGATCGGTATACGTGCGATCTCCTTATCCAACTCGGCAATGCGCGTTTCCTTCTCCTCTATTTGTGAGGGTTGTCTGACACCCCAAATATACAGACCGATGCCGGTGACTAACACCAGCAAGACAATCAGGACAATACTGTTTCTCAGAGCGAATGGCACTATGAATTCTCCGTTAACAAATGAATAATGATCATTTCTTTATCTCAGTGTTTGCGTTATTCTCCGGCATGCTCGACTATTATTTTAAACCGATATACTATCCGGCCGCGTATCTCCTGGACAAGGACCTCCTGCAATACGGCATTATCGAATAAATTCGCAAATCGAGGTATCCGTGAACGATATATCGAGTAACCGTTTATTTCCAATCCTTTTCCTTCTTCACCCAATGCCCGCACGTCGAGTATCCAGAGTGAATTCAGATCCTGTACTCCGGTGCTCAGATGGGTCAGGTTTCGACTCCACCGGTTATAGCCGGGAACAAGCTGTTCATACAAACGGAGTGCAGAATCAAGTTTATTGATCTCGTTCTGGATATGTCTTATAGACGATTCGAGATTATCGACCTCGAGCACCTGCGTTTCTTTAAATGCAATTTCCTGGGTTAAATGATTCACGGTCCTCTGCTTGGTTGGTATCTGCGCCGCAAAGAAGACGGTAACAAGAAAGAGTAATACAAGCAGCAGATAACCGTGCCAGGAAAGCCGATAGACATTATGCTGCGCCGTGATGGCTGACGGGATAACATTGACCGGATACATCGCCGGATCTTCCGGATCCAGCACCTTCCACGCTGCGGCAATCGGGATAGCATACTCCGGTAATTGTTCGGCTTTTTCTGCCGGAACCAGGCTCGTATCGAGTTTATCGAAGCGCAGATAAGTTATATCCGATAATGCAAATCTGTCATTTAAAAACTCGCCGAGTTGTATATTGGCTGCGTCACCCGCAAGTATAATCCGGTCGAGATGATGAATACCAAGGTTATGCTGTTCCAGAGACGCACGCGAATATATGGTATTCTGGAGATTACCGGAATCTATATCCTCGGCGATGACAGGCGCAAAATGCTGATATTCATTACCGCGCATAAAAATAAAACGCGTAAATTCCTTCGCCACATACACGATCAGGGTGTGTTCGTCCTTTTCGAACCGATAGTTCATTCGCACAGCGTTCATTAACGCTACTTCAGCAGTATCGATGACTGA
Organism: Bacteroidota bacterium; assembly: GCA_007131635.1. Lineage (GTDB taxonomy): Bacteria > Bacteroidota > Ignavibacteria > T3Sed10-11 > T3Sed10-11 > T3Sed10-11. The sequence goes on from SLQE01000177.1 coordinate 5,585, forward strand.
AATTTTCGGCGGACGCTTCCCCTGCACAGCCGTTGCATCGAGTATAAGATTCGCGAGTCCTATCCCGTCTTCCCGGATGATACAAATAATACTGCCGGTAGAAGTTTCTAAAATAGATAAAGCTTCAGGATCCGGCACCGAGGATCGTACACGTCCCAGTTCTTCGAGCACCCGTGCTTTGAGCTTTTTCCCTTTCAGTCCGAAGTCCGTCTCAATTATCTGATAATCGACGGCAGGTTCGGTAACCGCGTATGCAATTGAATACTTGCCGGGTGTTAGATCCGAGAACAGATTTCGTATGATTGCCTCGTTGCTCTCAGCGAAAATGGTATCTGTTTCCGACACTTCGCTTTTGAATTCGGAGTCATCAACATCGAATGACGATGTATCGGACATTTCGAGAGAGAGATCACCGAGATTGGAATCTATATATTCAGTCTGTTCGAGTTTTGCCCCGAGCTGAACGGTCTTGAATCCTTTAATGCGAACCGCATCCTTCACCCTGTCAAGAATGACGAATTTCAGGTCCAATCCGTCAAGAAACAGCCCGATAACCGGTTTTCCTTTTGCAGAGATCTTTGCCATAATCCGACTATAGTCCTTTTGTTTTCATTAAATAATATCTGTCTATTTCATGTTTATCAACTGCAGTAAACGTCGTTTATTATTAGCGAAATTCATAGCAGTTTCGAGCGTAATTTTCTTTTGTAAAAATAATCTCTTTAAATCCTGTTCAAGCGTTATCATCCCTATGTCCGTATTCTCATGTATCATCTGATAAATCTCGCCGATGTTGTTGTTTTTTATCGCTGCGCGTACGGATGGGTTACACACGAGAACTTCTTTTGCCAGCACCCGTTCCCCGTCGAGGCTGGGGACAAGTTTTTGGGATACAATGACCTTTAAAACATCAGCCAGGCGCATTCGCGTACGCTCTTTTTCCAGCGGATCCATCTCGCCGAGTATCCGGTCGATACTTTCGACGGCTGAACATGTGTGCAGGGTGGAGAATACTTTGTGACCGGAATCGGTCATTTCAATAGCTGTCATTATTGTATCCGGGTCGCGCATCTCACCGATAACAATAATGTCGGGGTCCTGTCGTAAACATTGAATTGCACCTTCCTTAAACGAGCCCGTGTCGCGTCCGACTTCCCGATGCCGGACAATACATTTATCGGATCTATGAACATATTCAATCGGCGAGGCGATAATAAAGATATGTCCATGCACACTGTGATTGTTCATATCGATAATACTGTCAAGCGTTGTCGTTTTACCGGAGCCGGTTATACCGGTCACAAGGATCAGTCCCGATTTATCGTACGTAAGGTTAAAAATCTTGGAGACGGTCGGATGAAATTTCAAATTTTTATACGGATAGATCGTCGAGTTAATGAACCGCATATTCAGTGCGAGGTGCTCCAGATCGTAGTAGGCATTCGCGCGAAACCGGTACATCGTATCATCCCGGGGGATGGTATAAGAAAAATCAAGATTTCGTTTCACGTTTAAGGTGGAACGCTGCTGAGCAACAAGCAGAGACTGAATAAGCATGCTCATCTCATCGAATGAGTAGGTTTCGAGGTTCCTGTCGGGTTTTTTTTCACCGTATATACGATACCACACATGTCCCTGTCCGCCATACCCGCCCATATCGATGTCCGATGCATTCTGTTCAACCATACGCATTAAAAAATATTCCATTTGCTGGCGTAATGCCTGCTGTATATGGCTGAAATTATTGGAGATCTCTTCCATCAACTCCGATATAGCAATATGGCGCTCGATACCAACCACATTTTTAGGTATTTTACTTGTCAGCTGATGTAAAAGCGAGCGGACCTTCTTACTATATGCCTCCGGTGACTGAGTTGAAGCTACCTTCTCTGCAGACGCAGGTGTAGGTGTCTGTGCAGCCGGCGGTGGCACTATTGTTTGGATTTCAGACATAACTTACAAATTCATTAATGTATATATGCACATATTTTTATTTACATTGGCGGTAACTGAATACTCTCATACCACGATAGAATTTCGAATGCATTTTTCGTCATACCCGGATAAAATAACGGCCGGAAAGAAGCGTCTTCCAGTCTTGTATCATAACGGTACCTTTGCATAAGCCCTTTATTCTGGGATCGCACGCGACCCCTATCATTCATAATCACGCTTCCCCACACATTTAGTTCTCTCAGATCGCGGTTATTATAATTCTCCGCTCTGAGTTCATTTAATGCCAACAACACACCGTGCACATCAAAATCCTGATCCTTGTCTGCAATGATAATATTATTACCCGCGTACAGCCCGAGTAGATCATCGCCGTGGGGAA
>SLQE01000273.1 GCA_007131635.1 Bacteroidota bacterium
GAACTTGTGAATGAAGCACTGGGTACCGGAACATATACGGCAACCTGGGACGGCCGTAACGCGAACGGACAACTCGTCAGCAGCGGCGTGTATCTCTATCGCATCCAGGCGGGTACATTCGTCGAAACTAAGCGAATGGTGTTTATCAAATAATTTGTTGTTGAACCAAAGAACCATAACATGATAAAGAGGGATGTCCCTGATAAGGACATCCCTTTTTATTTATTCCTGCCTTAGTGGTTAGCTTGCAATTATATCAAACTTCCTTTACCTTTACTGATATGAATAATGAGACCCAAAATAAAACAATAGAATTATCCGAATCCACAAGGAAAAAGTTAAAAGAAATCGGTGTTGCGGTTGTATACTTTTTTGGTTCAAGAGCGTCCGGGGACAACCTTGTTTTCTCGGATATCGATATCGGGATTGTATTGGAAGATATAAAACTATTAGAGGATAATAATAAAAAGATATATCTCGATATATACGACGTCCTTACTATCGATATACCGGACATGATCGAAGGTCCTAAAATCGATATATCGTTTTTACAAAAGGCTAATCCGGCACTGGCGATGAAAGCCATGCAGGAAGGAAAAATACTCTTCGAGTCAGATGCAACTCTGCGTGCAGATTTTGAGGAATTAACATTCCGTTTGTATAACGATTATAAAAAGTTACAGTATGAATATGAAGATGCCAACTTAAGAGCGTTTGAAGAATCATGACCAAAGTCCCTATCTCGAAAATTAAAATCGAAACAAAACTGGCCATTATCAGAGAAGCATTAACTGAACTGGAGCAACTTGCAAAAATTGAGAGAAATCAATTTTTATCTGATAAAAAATACTTTGCCATATCGGAACATTATTTACGCAGGACGCTTGAAGCAATATTCGACATAGCCGGACACATTATCTCAAGATATCCGATGTCACCTGGCAAACGGCCTACGACCTATAAAGATCTGGTAATATCTTTGGCTGAAAAAAATATTGTCGACGATGACTTTGGTAAAAATACATTAACTAAAATGGCGGGCTATCGAAATAGAATGGTTCATTTTTATGATGAGATCACCGCTGAGGAAATGTATAAAATTCTACAGGAAAAATTAATAGATATTGATACGTATGCAATTGCAGTGGTTAATGTCCTTAAAAATCCTGAAAAGTTTGATCTTGTTGTAGATAACGACTAATTCATAGCTCACTGATTCCCCCTATCCTCCCCCTCCAGCACCTCCCCGAACACATCCGCAAATCTCTCTATCTCCTTCTCGCCGATCACTAACGGTGGTAATAATCTGAGGACGGTTTCATCGGTGCAGTTGATGAGGACATTCTTCTCAAGAAATTTTTCAACAAAGGGTGCGCCGGGTAGGTGAAGGTCGATGCCGATCATCATACCCAACCCCCGCACTTCTTTTATGATTGACGGATATTTGTTCTGCAATTCCAACAGGTGATTCCGCAAACGTTCCGCTTTGGATTGCACGTTCTTCAGAAAGACCTCATTGGATACTTTCGTTACCACAACCTTACCGGCTGCACACGCTACCGGGTTACCGCCAAATGTCGTGCCGTGTGTCCCGACCAGCAAAACTTCGTTAAGTTCCTCTCCGGCGAGGATCGCTCCGACGGGCAAGCCGCCGCCGAGCGCTTTTGCCACGATCGTCATGTCGGGTTTGAGCCGGAATTGTTCACACGCGAGAAATGTGCCCGATCTGCCGATACCGGTTTGTATCTCATCCGCGACGATGAGAAAACCGTAACGCTCCTTCAATGCGAGCAGCTTATTTACGAAATCCTCCGTTACCGGTCTGACACCTCCCTCACCCTGTACCGGTTCAAAGAAAAAACCCGCGGTATGATCGTCTATATGTTTTTCAAGGCCAACAGTGTCGTTTAATGGAACATGTTTTACATCGGGAAGGAAGGGCTCGTAGCCGTCGCGGTATTTTTTCCGGTTCATGAGCGAAAGCGACCCCATTGTACGTCCGTGGAACGCGTTCTGCATCGACACAATCGTGTGCTTTTGACGCGCCTTTCCCCATCGTCTGACAAGTTTTATTGCCCCTTCGATCGCTTCGGTGCCGCTGTTGGAAAAGAACACACGGTCATAACCGCTTGCCTGCAGTAAGACCTTCGCAAGCGCAATCTGTGCATCCTGTATATAAAAATTCGAGAGATGAAGGTAATCCTTTGTCTGATGAATTATCGCGCGTAACACGTCACGGTCACCGTAGCCGAGAACATTCACCGCGAGTCCGGAAAAGAAATCCAATATACGTCTGCCGTCTTTTGTTATCAGATAACATCCCTCGCCCCGTACTATTTCGACCGGCATTCGTTTGTATGTCTGAAAAAAGTGCTTTGCTTCAAATTCGATGTTTGTCATAATCCTTGTTCCATAGAGAGAAAAAGTTTTTCGAGAAATGCACAGCGTTGGTGCAGGTGCCGGATGTCGCCGTTATTCTGAATCACAAAGTCGGCACGGCTTATCAGGTATTCATCGGGTCGCTGCGCCGCGATCCGCTTCCGTATTTCATCCTCACTCGTTTTATCGCGCTTTGCAATTCGTCTGATGCGGTCTTCTACGGGTGCGGTCACAACGACGACGTAATCAAGCATTTCCTCCATGCGCGACTCATAGATAAGTGCCGCCTCGACAAAAGCAAGCGAGAATGCCTTTTTTTTCAATAGTTTCGAAAAAGATTTTTCTATCGAATCGAGAACGGCAGGATGAACTATTCGCTCGACTTCCCGTTTCTTTGCAGGCTCGGAAAAAATAACATGTGCTACGTATTCTTTATTCAGAGATGTGTCGGGAAGATACGCTTTTTTACCGAGGAGATTGGTCAGCTTCTTACGAATGGCCTTGTCTTTAACCATTAATTCCTTTGCAAGCGGATCAGCGTAGATAACGGGATACTGTTTTTCTTCATAATACGCCGCCGCCGTAGATTTACCGCTGCCGAATCCGCCGGTAATCCCTATTCGTAACATAATTATTAACCTATTTGGCGAATGCTACCGATCTCACTTCACGGATCACAGTAACTTTAATCTGTCCGGGATATTCCATCTCTTTTTGTATCTTTGCGACGATATCGTGTGAGAGCTGATCCGCAAGGACATCATCGATCTTATCCGGTTCGACAACGACACGGATTTCCCGACCCGCCTGAATTGCATAGCTGTTGGAGACCCCCTTGAAAGACCGCGCCATGTCCTCGAGTTTTTCGAGGCGTTTCACATATGCTTCAACCGATTCACGGCGTGCACCGGGCCGTGCACCGCTGATCGCATCTGCCGCCTGAACCAATGCCGCGATCGGGGTTTCCATCGGTATATCCTCGTGGTGCGAACCGATCGCGTTCGCAACGGCCGGATGCTCGTTATATTTCTTCACAAGCTCGTATCCGATCAAAGCATGCGGTCCTTCGACGTTCCGGTCGACGACTTTACCGATGTCGTGCAATAGTCCGGCACGTTTCGCGTGAGCAGCATCGAGGCCGAGCTCTGCAGCCATAAATCCGGTCAGAAATCCGACTTCAATACTGTGTTGCAGCATATTCTGACCGTAACTTGACCGGTATTTCATTTTACCGACCAATCGCAGCAGATCGTTATGAACCCCATGCAGGCCTAATTCGATCAGAGCGTTTTCGCCGATCTTTACATTTTCTTCTTCAAGTTCCTCTCGCACCTTACCAACAACCTCTTCGATCCGGGCGGGGTGAATTCTTCCGTCCGATATCAGGCGATCGAGTGCAACTTTCGCGACCTCACGGCGGAATCCGTCGAACGCCGATAAAATAACCGCCTCAGGTGTATCGTCAACAATAACATCCACACCGGTTGCCGCTTCGAATGCTCTGATATTGCGGCCTTCCTTCCCGATGATTCTTCCTTTCATTTCATCGGACTGGATATTCAGGACACTGACGGTTGTTTCGACCGAATGATCGACCGCAGTACGCTGAATTGCCTGCACGGTGATTTTCTGGGACTCCCTTTTCGCATCTATCCGGGTCTGGTCCCTTATTTCACGCAAATGTTGGGCGGCTTCCGCTTTGACCTCATTGATAAGATTATCGAACAACATTTTCTTGGCCTCATCGATCGTCATACTGCTTATTCGTTCAAGCCGGTTGTTCTGTTCCGACACTATTGATTCTAATTGTTGTTCCCGCTGTTCTACTTTCGCTATCTTCTTTTTAAGAGTCCCTTCGATTTCCTGCACATTCTTTTCTTTTTTCAAAAATAGTTCGAGTTTGCGATCGAGATTTTGCTCGCGTGACAGGAGCTGTTTTTCCTGAGTTTGCAGTTTATTCCGCTGCCGGGCCGCATCCGCATCGAAGTCCTGCTTCTTTTTATACCATTCGTCTTTTGCCTCAAGGACTTTTTCCCTCTTTAATGTACTGGCTTCCTTTTCGGCGTCATCAATAATTTTTTTGGCTCGTATTTCAGCGGATTGAGTAATATTACTTTCTTTTCGAATACGTAGTCTCCAGCCAATGGCCACTCCTAAAGCCAAGCCTGCCACACCAATCACTATCATCACCAATAATTCCATATATCCTCCGGTACAAATACTGTCATAGCGCTAAACTGATATATAAAAAAAAACCGCACAAACACAACCGCAGTCATTGTCTGGAAGAACTCCTTCAAGACAGTGTGGGAACCTGCCTGAACGCATTCCGCTTCCACTGACCGGTATTCCGACGAACGGACGTCCCGGTTTCTCATCCCGACGAGTCGGGATGAGAATGTGGCCTGCAGTCAACGCCATGAGTCAAGCTCCCTGTAAATGAGACTGTTAGTTCTTCATTTAAATGTTGCTGCGGCTGCACTGTGCGGTCACACACATGCACATCCATTTGAGAAACATACCGACATGATTCAGCATCAATATAAAGATCAAGATTCGATCTCATGTATGACATTCGAGAGATGCTGGGACATTTTCTCCAACTCACCGTTTACATTCTGCAGTACGATATGACTCTTTTCTCTGTCTTTCATCATATCCTCGGTCACATTCAGAGCAGTGAGTACTGCTATCGTGAGCGGTGGTTGATCCGGTATTTTTTCATGAATGCGCTCAATCATTTCGTCTACATACCCTGCTACTTGTTTTGTAAACTCTTCATCTTCCCCGCGTAATGGGTATTCAGATCCGAATATTTTTACACGTAGACTTTTCACAATATCCTGTTCAATAAATTACACATCATACCTTTTGGCCGCATCGATAAAACGCTGCAACAACAGTTTTACCTATAAATGCGAATTAATCTTATCTATTAAACTAATAATCTGTTTCCGAAGTTCGGCTTTATCATTTTGGTCCAACATACCCAACCCATTGCTCCTGATATCGCGTAGTTGTTGCTGCGTTACCTGGACTTGCTCATCACGTTCGTGCAGCATCCTTTGCAACTCACTCATCTTCAATTCAAGTTCATCTACATTTTTCTGAAGTGCACGATTTTGAACACGCAGTGTCTGTATCATCTCAGCGGCGTGCTTCGTCTGATCCCAGAGCCCGCGAAGCGTCGTCTCCAGTTGCTGGACATCCTGTGATAGAATATTATTTTCTTGTTTTTCGTTCATCACGCTAGTCCGTTTTATATTTATTCATAAGATCTATGACCGCAACACACCATGAAGGTTGTTTTCAACAGCTTGTACGATATGTGATACCGCCTTATCGATTTCTGGTTGTGTCAGGGTTTTCTCAACCGATAACAACTCCAGCGATACAGCCACACTTTTTTTTCCTTTGCCGATCTTCTCTCCGCGGTATACGTCAAAAAAAGTTACTTTTTGCACGAGTGGTTTTCCATGTTCATGGATCACTTTCTCGAGCTCTCCAAACGCCACCGCTTCATCGAAAATAAAAGCGAGATCGCGATGAACCGGTGGATATTTCGGGACATCCTGATATTTCTTCTCGAGACGGGCGAACTCATTAAAAAGTGCCAGGTCGATTTCTGCCGCATACACCCGGTCCGTAATATCAAACACTTTTGCTATGCTATTTGATATTCTACCAAGGTAACCCCGTAAAACTCCTTGGTATTCAATACCAATCGCCTCATCAATTAAAGTGTTACTAGTACTATGATAAATATTATATTCAATTTTGTCAAGACTAAACTTGCCAAACAGGGATTCTATCTCACCTTTCAGATCATAGAAGTCGAATTGGGCATCCTTGAGTGACCAATCATCCGGATTGCGCAAGCCCGTCAGCATCAGACCGATGGAATCCCCTTCGTGGTAGTCCTTGATGTAATGTGCAGAACCGGGGAAAGGATCCTTCGAGAAAATCCTGCCGATCTCATATAAACGGAGGTTTTCATTTCCCCTGTTCAAATTATGTTTCACAACCTGGAGCATCCCCGGTATCAAAGAGGTGCGGAGATCCGTCATATCCTGATTTTGAGGATTCTGTACCGTGACCCGAGTTCTTCCGGCATAGGTATTGATCTTTTCCGGTACCATGCTGTTACATACAACTTCATTGAAACCGGCACCGACAAACCATTCACGCAGACGGTCATATATATCGGGCCGTACATCGTCATCGACGAATCGTATTGAAGCTCTATCCTGCGCCGGCACTTTGTCATAGCCATATACGCGCACAATCTCTTCCACAAGATCGATTTCCCGTTCGAGATCGGGACGGTATGTAGGTATAACGCAAAGCCATTCCCCTTTCTTCCGCGACGCTTTGATCTCAATTCCGAGACGTTTGAGAATTCCTCTTACCGCGGGAGCAGGGATCGAAATACCCAGCACGCGTTCAACCTGTTTATTCCGGAATGATACCCGTAAAGGTTTCACTTTTCCGGGATATTCATCAACGCGCCCGCGATAGACCGTTCCTCCGCTCAACTTTTGGATCAATTGAACAGCCCGGTCGGCAGCCTCCGCCGTTCGTGAGGGATCGACACCGCGCTCGAAACGATACGACGACTCCGTTGTGATACCGAGTTGTTTGGATGTATGTCGAATGGAAAAAGGCGCAAAGTATGCGCTCTCGATAAGAACGGATGTTGTGGTATCCTGTATTTCGGAATTCATGCCGCCCATCACACCCGCAAGAGCTACAGGACGCTTCGTATCACAAATTAATAAATTTTTCCCGGTCAGGGTATGCTCATTTTCATCGAGGGTAACAAACTTCTCATTATTTTTCGCTACCCGCACGACGATTTTATTTCCCTCGATAACGCTGTAGTCAAATGCGTGCAGCGGTTGTCCGTATTCCATCATCACGTAGTTGGTAACATCCACCACTGCATTGATCGGACGTACACCAATCAATTTCAACCGTCGCTGCATCCAGTCGGGAGAGTCTCCTATGTTTATTCCGTCTATGAGTCTTCCGACATAACGCGGGCAATGGTCCTGGTTTTTGATTTCTATGCCGAGTGCACGTGCGACCGGTTTACCGGATTCGCGGATGGTAATGTCCGGCATCCGCAAAGGACGTTTATATAATGCGGCGATTTCCCGTGCGACACCGATATGTGAAAGACAATCCGGGCGGTTCGGCGTAATACCGATCTCAAAGACGACATCATCATCCCAATAATATTGTGAAAAGGCCGTCCCGGGACGCGCTTCGCCGGGTAGCACTAAAATGCCTTCATGGTCTTCCCCGAGCTCCAGTTCATATTCAGAACATATCATACCCGCAGATACCTGTCCGCGTATTTCTACAGTCCGTACCTCCAACCCATTCGACGGCACAATTGCCCCTGTGCGTGCAAATACTACTTTCTGTCCTTTTGCTACATTGGGTGCTCCGCATACGACTGTATGTTTGCTTTTTCCGTCAAAAACATCGCACACACTTAACCGATCTGCATTTGGGTGCCTTCGCACATCGC
>SLQE01000153.1 GCA_007131635.1 Bacteroidota bacterium
CATCGAGGTTCCGGGCTATTCTGTCTTCATTCGAATATATTTCCTCTGCACGCTCTTTTCCTGCCCAGTATGTATCCCAATCTTGTTTCGTCGATGATTTAACCAAAATCCGTTACTCCTGCAACTGTTCCGGTACCATCATCGTATCGGGTAAATCCGCTTCCTCATCTACATCATTAAGAATAAAGTTCAGTTGTTCGATCCGCTGCTGTGCAAACCGTACGACGTCGGGTTGCTCGTTATACATTGTCTGCATTCTTAAAAGAATGTCCCGCTCTTTTTCGAACTCCTGTTGTTCACGATAAATATTATAAAGAAAGATAAACGGATTATTCATCGTCAGCGGAGGTTTTTCGGATTCGTCGATTAATGCTTTCATCTCTTCAATCAATTCACCCGTTATTTTGCTATACTTTTCTTCCTTACCCGCAAGACGATAAAGACTGGCAACTTCGTATTTCATACCGGGGCTCATATCAATATGATCCCGGGGCATGCTATATTCCATACGATCAAGTGTTTGTATGGTTAAGTCGTTGTTCCCCTCATCATGATAATAATGCAGTGCAAGCTGCAGAAAAGCATTCCGGTAATTAACCGTTAACCGACGGCTTTGTTCCTCGAGATAGACCGAGGGATCGTTTAACCCTCTGAACTTATACCCGTACCGCGGTTCTCTGGAGAACGTCTCCGGTTCATCAAACAGATTTTTATATAACTCTTCGACACCGAGCTGGCGTCCGCGCTCACCCCGTACCGGAGTAATTCGCTGTACCAATCCGTCTAACCGGAGGTAGTCGTCAAGACCGATTTTGCTGCCGTTGTCGGGAATCGTAACAGCAAAATAAACAGGTCGATCCCATCCCGACGCCATTACAATATCCCGGACCATAAAATCCTGAACACGGATAACCGGAATATTATTGAATTCCCGCGTGTTTCTCATCAGCCAGCGTATTTTCCCCTGTGCCCGGATTTCGGGGTCATCTACACCGAAGGTATCGTATACATGCTCAGGTACGGGGAGCTCCAATTCCCTCGGTTCGAATTGCATCGGACGTATCTGTTCGATCTGACTGTCCGTCAAACTGATCGGTACGGGTTTCGCGCCATGCGGACGCAGATTTTTCAATTGTTTAATATACCATGGTGTATTCAGCAGGCTCAGATTCACAACGCGAACATCGGTCCGTATGCCTTCGACATCCTGTAAATACCACAGCGGGAACGTATCATTATCTCCGTTGGTGAACAAAATCGCGTCTTGCTCAACACTCTGGAGCAGATTATATCCGTAATCCCACGCGACGTAATGTCCTCTTCTGTCGCGTTCGTGCCAGTTCTCGGTCAATAAATTAATCGGTGAAGCGATAAAAAGAATAACGGCACCGAGCAGAATTCCCATACTCTGCATCCTGTGATTTTTCATATAATCACCGATGGTCTCGAGCAATGCAAATGCGCCCAGACCTATCCAACCTGCGAACACGAAAAATGAACCGACAAAGAAATAATCACGTTCGCGCGGTTGCGGTTCCGCCATATTAAATACAAAAGCAAGCGCCAGTCCGGTAACAATGAAGAATGATAAAAATACCATCCCCCATTTCCAATCACGTCTGATATGATACCATACACCGAGCAAACCGAGCAGGAAGGGTATTGCAAATAAACCTTTCCAATCAACACCCGCATCCTGCCAGTCACCCTCTTTCCCGATAAAATTGTGGCTCAGATAGCGGACATACATATGCCCCATCTGATAGCGAAGCATATAATCGATGTCGCTTGAGTATTTCAGATAGTTTTGCTGAAAAACCGGTTCGGGGTTCCACCGGCGGTCGAATAATGGTGTATCGCCGTATTGCTCACGATTGAGATACGATACCAGACGGTTCATTGTATCGGGTTGGTTCTGATTCATTGGCGGATTAGCGTTCGATCTGATAATGACCGAATTGTATGTTGTAAATCCAAACATCACCAGTAAAAAAGCAAGCATACCGAGATTGAGATACTTCTTTTTATTCTGTATTGAATGGTACAACCCGTAGAGCGCTGCGGCGACAATGAGGGGTGGTATAAATTTCAGGAAACCGCTGTCCTGAATGTTAACGAATCCTCCGATAGTGAGATGACCGTCCAACATTGAGGGGAACCACTTTACGATTCCCGGATAAATGATAAAGAAGGCGGCAATTGCACCGAGCCCGAATTTTATGAACGAACCCCACTCCGGTTGAAACCGTCGAAAATAAACGATTAAAGCGACAGGAAAAATCGCCAGAGCACTGAGTAAATGAACGCCTATCGATAGACCTATTATATAAACCCCCAGGAGCAAATATCGTTCGCTCCAGGTCTCATCTGCTTTTTCGTACCAGAGGAATCCGAGCCAGACAACAAGTGATGTCAGGAATAAACTTGTAGCGTACGTCTCCGCTTCGGTTGCATTAAACCAAAATGTCTGGCTCCAGAGGAGCGAGAGAGCTCCTATCACTCCGCTGCCGTAAATAATCAGTTTATCGCTTATTGATACGGGCGTTCCGCGGAAATAAATAATCAATCTAGTTATCATCAGATACAGGAGTAAAACCGAAAATGCACCGGATAACACGGATATCGTATTGACACGATACGCAATATCATCGGCAAACGGGATCATTGAAATGACACGTCCGGCGAGAATGAATAACGGCGCCCCCGGCGGATGAGGTACCTGGACGAGATACGATGCTGCAATACGCTCACCCGGATCCCAGAAGGAGACCGACGGAGATACGGTAATGAATAACGTGATCGCCGCAACGATACATACGGCAAATGCAATAACTCTGTTTTCAGTTAGATACTTCATAAAGGTTATTTAAATAGTTGATACTGATTGTAATTATCGAATAGATGTTTCTCACATTCATATTAATTCCGTCGCGATCATATCGGCAAAAGCTTTGCCCTGTTTTGTAAGACGTAAACACCCGTTTTCAACGACGATAAAACCGCGTTCCGTAAACGATGAGATTTCAGCGGCCTTATTTTTTAATATATCCAAATTATATATATTTTTCATTTTTTTCAGATCGATACCCGATGTCCGCAACCCGAGAAATATTTCTTCCTCGACTTTTTGTTGATCGCTAAGTACCTCTTCGCCTGCTTTCGGTAATAATCCCGCCTTTATCTGTTTATAATATTTTACCAGATCATTCACGTTCCAGTATCGTTTCCCTTTGTAGAATGAGTGAGCGGACGGCCCGAAACCAAAATATTCATGATACTCCCAGTATATCCGATTATGGAGGCATTTTTTCCCGGGTTGTGCATAATTCGATATTTCATATTGTTCAAAACCGGCATGTTCAAGCATATCCATCGTAAGTCCGAAGAACTCTGCATCAAGATCATCCTGCAGTGGAACGACCTGTTTATTCTTAAGCATCGTGTAAAGCGGAGTTCCTTTTTCATATGTCAGACTGTACGCCGAGACATGATCGGGTGCCAGATTGATTACTTTTTCTATATTGTGCACCCATCCGGTTTTGGTGTGTGTCGGCAATGAAAAAATTAGATCGAGATTAATATTATCGAAACCTGATTTACGTGCGTCGTCATAGCATTTTTCCGCCTCTTCCACTGAATGTATCCGGGTAAGAAATTCCAGATCCTTCGGGGAGAAGGATTGCACACCGAGACTGAGTCTGTTTATGCCGATATTTTTATATGCACGGAGTTTTTCGACATCAACGGTGCCGGGATTGGTTTCGATGGTTACCTCGGCATCCGGCGCGATCGGGAAATGACGATGGAGCGTATCGATTATTTTTTGAAGTTGCACCGGTGTTAGTAATGAAGGTGTTCCGCCGCCTAAAAAAATCGTCGTAAACTTATTCGTTATGTCGACAGACCCGGCAGTGAGCGTGATCTCGGCAATCAGACTGTCAACAAACTTTTTTATACCGTGTGTCTGTTCGACTGAATAGAAATCGCAGTAGATACACTTATGCTCACAAAATGGTATATGTAAATAGAGTCCTTGCATAGTCATTATCGGATCAATGTTCCGATCCTTTCCGATCTTATATCTCTGAATCGTGCCAGGAAATCAGAGGTATCTTCATTGTACCACGACCAGTAAATCAATAATGCCTGACCGATGATATTTCTATCGGGCACGAAACCCCAGAATCTGCTGTCGAGACTATTATCCCGATTATCGCCGAGCGTGAAATAATAATTATTTTTGATAATATACTGATCGGATACTATGCCGTTAATTTTGATATCCCCGTTAGCAGTGACTTCGAACTCGCTGCCGTCACGCTGCAAGAATACTTCCCACTGCAGTATATTATGGAGGTTAATGTTCAGAGTATCACCCCGCTTCGGTACATACACCGGACCGTAATTATCTTCATTGAACGGTGCACCCGATGGAAATATCCGCAGGTCGTTCCTGCCGGTCGGTCTTATTGCCCGGCCGGATCTTCGTTGTGTCGTTAATCCCGGCAAGGGTTCCCCGTTTACGAACACTTTTCTGTTTCGGATTTCTACCGTATCACCCGGCAAACCGATAGCGCGCTTTATGTAATTCAGGTTGTTTGAAGGTTCGACTTCATCACGCTCCCCCGGAAACTTAAAAACAATCACATCACCGCGATTTGGTTTCTTAAGTCCGGGAAATCGTACGTGCGGAATTTCAATTCCCGTAAGCGGAATAGTGCGGGGAGTTGACGGACCATAAATAAATTTATTGACCAGAATATAGTCTCCTGCAATCAGAGTATTTTCCATCGAACCTGTCGGTATGCGGTATGCATCGACGATAAATATTTTTATACCGAAGGCAACAACAACGGTTATGAGAATTACTTCAAGATATTCCCGCAGTATCGATTTTTTCCGGATATTTGATTGATCCGTCATCATAGTTTTCTAATACTTTAACGAATGACCCGACCGAATCTTTCCCATCGGACGGAACCGATTTTTCTGATAAAATTCACGATAGGTATATGGGGATTCCATGATAAATAAACTATCATTGGGGATCCAATCAGCATATCCTCGGCAATGAGTCCGAAATACCTGCTGTCAAGACTATTATTCCGGTTATCACCGAGTCCGAACATATAATCCTTCTGTACGATATAGTGTTCAGTCTGTTCGCCGTTAATAAAGATGGATCCGTCATTGGTCATCCGGATCTCATTTCCCTCGCGTTGGATAAATACTCTCCATCCATCGAAATTCTCCTCGGTAATCCGAAGCGTGTCCCCTTCGCCGGGTATATACAGAGGTCCGTAGTTATCCTCGTTCCACGGTTTTCCCCTCGGGAAGATACGCGGGTCTGCCTGATAGCCGGGTATCGGCGACCGGGGAGCAGTTTGCAAATATTTCGGACGCGGTGCCTGTTCCCCGTTGACGTATAAAACCCGATCGCGTATCTCGACCGTATCACCCGATAATGCAACACATCGCTTTAAATAATAATGGAACTCTTCCGGCTGTATCTCATCGCGCAGTCCGGGAAATTCAAATACAATTACATCTCCCCGGCGCACATCGCGAAAACCGGGAACGGTAAAATACGGGATACGAACATTCGTATAGAATATATGCCTTGGTGTCGATCCGCCGTAGATAAATTTATTGACAAAAAGAAAATCACCCGCAAGCACGGTATCTTCCATTGAACCGGTCGGGACAACAAACGAGGCAAAAACGAAACTATTTAAAATAATAAAGATACCGAAAATAATGCCCGCTTCTTTCAGGAATTTCAGTACTGCTTCTTTCGGATCCCGCTTTTCTGCCGGTTTTTTACTCTTCATACGATCGCGGGGTTTATTCTTATCTGCCATACCTTTTTGACCACTCCTATTATGTTATTGTTCCATTGAAAGCACGGCAAGAAATGCTTCCTGCGGTACTTCAACACGCCCGACCTGCTTCATCCGCCGTTTTCCTTCTTTCTGCTTTTCGAGAAGTTTTCGCTTTCTTGTTATATCGCCGCCGTAACATTTGGCGGTAACGTTCTTACGCAGTGCCCGTACGGTTTCGCGTGCAATGACTTTATTCCCTATAGCTGCCTGAATCACCACTTCGAATTGCTGCTTCGGTATGAGTTCCTTGAGTTTGCTGCCGAGCTTACGTCCCCATACATACGCTTTATCCCGATGCACAATCGTGGATAACGCATCGACCGGATCGTTGTTCAGTAAGATATCAAGTTTTATCAGGTCGGATTCGCGGTAATCGAGATAGTCGTAATCGAACGATGCATATCCGCGTGAAACCGACTTGAGTTTATCATAGAAATCGAAAATTATTTCCGCCAGAGGGAGTTCGAAATGCAAGTTTGCCCGCTGCGGATCGAGATAGGTGGTGTTTATATACACGCCCCGCCGCTCCATACAAAGTTTCATCAGATTCCCGACATATTCGGATGGCGTTATGATCTCTGCCCGGATGAACGGTTCCTGAACGTAATCGATTTCGCCGACAGAGGGCATACTAGCCGGATTGTCGATCAGGAGTTCCGTGCCGTCGGTTTGAATAACTTTATATTCAACGTTCGGAACAGTTGTAATAATTGTCTGATCGTATTCCCTCTCAAGTCGTTCCTGTATGATCTCCATATGGAGAAGACCGAGAAAACCGCAACGAAAGCCGAAACCCAGTGCAGTCGAGGTCTCCGGTTCAAACTGCAGCGAAGCGTCGTTCATCTGGAGTTTTTCGAGCGAATCCCGTAACCCTTCAAAATCTTCCATGTTTGCCGGATACACACCGCTAAAAACCATCGGCTTAACATCTTTATAACCAGGGAGCGGCTCCTTTGCTGCGTTGTTTAGGACAGTAATAGTATCGCCTACTTTAGCCTCACGTACATCTTTGATTCCGGGGATGAGGTAACCTACCTCCCCTGCTTTTAGCATTCCTGTTTTCTTTTTTGTGCGTTGTAAGAGACCGATCTCCTCTGCTTCAAATTTTTTCCCGTTATGGAAAAGCAGCATCGCATCGTTCTCTTTGAAGATTCCATCGAACACACGAATGTAACAAATAGCACCGCGATAGGTATCGAATATCGAATCGAATATCAGCGCGCGGGCAGGTGCATCCGGACTGCCTTTCGGTTCCGGTACACGTTCGACGATGCGTTCGAGAAGTTCTTCAATGCCGATATTTGATTTTGCACTTACTTCGAATATTTCATCTTCCGTGCAGCCCATTAATTCTTTCAACTGATGTCGGACCGACTCTATCTCCGCATTCGGCAAGTCTACTTTGTTGATGACCGGAATAATTTCCAGATTTGCTTCGAGTGCGAGATAGAAATTGCTGATTGTCTGCGCCTCGACTCCCTGCGAAGCATCAACGACTAATAAGGCACCCTCGCACGCATTCAGAGACCTGGAGACTTCATACGTAAAATCGACATGACCGGGTGTATCGATAAGATTGAGCGCGTATTCTACGCCATCCTTTGCCTTGTATGTCATTTTGATAGCGTGCATTTTAATCGTTATACCCCGTTCCCGTTCAAGCGGATTATCGTCGAGGATTTGGTCCATCATCTCACGCTCGGTAATGGTACCCGTCCGCTCAAGGAGGCGGTCGGCAAGTGTCGATTTCCCGTGATCTATGTGCGCAATAATACAAAAGTTACGAATGTGCTTCATCTCTGCAATCAGCCAGTCAAAAAATTAAGCTATCCGCATGGGGATAGGCAATGTTAAAATTCTATAAACATTTAATATACCATAAATACGTGTGATTTTCAATAACGATGGTTGTCGGGGGGACTGGGAGACTTGGGGACTCGGGGACATGGGGAGTTAAAGTGGCGGGAAGGAAATTGAC
>SLQE01000006.1 GCA_007131635.1 Bacteroidota bacterium
AACTTACCGAGAGTGTTACAAGAAACCGAGAAACATTGTATGTATCGGCGGATTCACTGCAAGTAAATCCGCCCGCCCCGACTAGCAGTAACGTTAACCTAC
This sequence comes from Bacteroidota bacterium, assembly GCA_007131635.1. GTDB lineage: Bacteria > Bacteroidota > Ignavibacteria > T3Sed10-11 > T3Sed10-11 > T3Sed10-11. Next base: position 103 of record SLQE01000006.1, read on the forward strand.
CGAGAGGATTACAAGAAACCGAAAAACATTGTATGTATCGGCGGATTCACTGTAAGTAAATCCGCCCGCCCCGACTAGCAGTAACGTTAACCTATCACAAATGTAGTTGACCCAATTAAAAGACCCCCCTGTAATCCCCCCTTGATAAGGGGGGACAATCAAGTAACCTGTAACGCGTCTCGCCGCTCACAGTAAACACCCATCACCCACGCAAATCAACTCCCCCTCCAACTGGAAACTCACAGTAAAATGTAATATATTGTAAGTGCTTGTAAAACTTGATCATATAAAAAATGAACGGATTAGTTGCCATAGTCGGCAGACCAAATGTCGGTAAGTCGACACTCTTCAATCGTATTATTCAGAGCAGAAAAGTCGTCGTCGACGACCAGCCCGGTGTTACGCGTGATCGAATATATGTGAATACCGAATGGGCGGGGAAAAGTTTTGTCCTGGTCGATACCGGCGGATATGTCCCGGATTCAGAGGATATCTTTGAAAAAGCGATTCGTGAACAGGCACACATCGCGATAGAGCAAGCTCAGGTTATTCTCTTCGTCGTTGACGCACAAACCGGTATAACACCACTTGACAAAGGACTCGCGGATATACTCCGGTCATCGAATAAAAAAATTCTCTTGCTCGTCAATAAAATCGATGCCGCCAGTCACGAATCTGAACTGGCACAGTTCTATGCACTCGGACTCGGTGAACCGTTATCGGTATCCGCACTCATGGGCCGAAACATCGGCGATATGCTCGATATGGTTACAGAACACCTCCCTGAGAATTCGGAGTTTCCGGAAGAGACGGAGAACTTACGAATTGCTATTGTCGGTCGCCCGAACGTCGGCAAATCATCATTGGTTAACGCGTTTCTCGGCACGGATCGAACGATCGTTACCGATATCCCCGGAACAACACGGGATGCCATCGATAGCGTGTTGCGTTTTCATGGAGAAGAAATCGTCCTTATCGATACGGCGGGTTTACGAAAACGCAGCAAGGTCACGGAAGCAATTGAATTCTACAGTACCGTAAGAACGTTGAGCAGTATAGATCGCTGCCACGTTGCGGTTCTGCTTATCGATGCGGTACAGGGAATATCTCATCAGGACCTTGCGATTATCACCGAAATAATCAAGAGAAAGAAGGGGGTTCTGCTTGCGGTCAATAAGTGGGATCTGGTCGAAAAGGAAACCAATACTGCCCGTCAATATGAACTGACAATCCGGGAGGCGCTCGGTATGAACGCCTTCATACCAGTCGTGTTTATCTCTGCACTTGAAAAGCAGCGTATCGTCAAAATAATTGAACTCTCTCAGCGGGTTTTTATCGAACGCGGGAAAAAAATTAAAACCTCTGATTTAAACTCCGTTATCGAACAGGCACTCCGGGAGAACCGTCCTCCTGCGACACGCGGAAGAGATGTAACGATCAAATATGCAACACAAATAAGGCATAACCCTCCGGTAATCGCAATGTTTTCAAATTATCCGAAAATGATTCCCGATTCATATCAAAGATATCTGGAAAAGCGAATACGAAACGCATTCGGATTCGAGGGAGTTCCCTTAACAATGGTATTCAAGAAAAAATGATTTTACCATGAAGAAAAAACCAAGAATACTTGTTGTCGGCGGACTTGCTGCGGGACCAAGCGCTGCAAGTAAAGCGAAACGCATCAATAAAGATGCGGAAGTGATCTTATTCGAACGCACGCAGTACATATCATACGGGATCTGTGAAATCCCGTATTACCTGACCGGCGAATATAAAGACAAAACGAATCTCGTTGTGTACTCTCCCGATCGTTTACAGAAAGAAAAAAAAGTTGTCGTCCACACCGAAACCGATGTTGAATCTATCGACAGAAGAAATAAAATAATTCAGGTCAAAGATTTGAAAACCGGTGTTCGCCGAAAAGAAGAATACGATAAGCTTATCATAACGACCGGATCGGTACCGCGTCGGCTTACCTTTATGGACAGTCCGATAAGTAATGTTTTTACCGTAAAGGAGCTTGCCCGGGCCTATGAATTACATAGCTTTCTTAAAACACATAAACCCAAACGTGCAGTCATCATAGGTGCCGGATATATCGGACTTGAGATGGCGGAAGCGTTACATCATCTCGATATCGATGTTACCCTGATTCATCGACATCCATATCCGCTTTCAAAAATCGATGAACATAACGGCAAACTTCTTTCATCTGTACTAAAAGAAAGCGGTATCCATTTCGTATCCGATACGAGCGTAAAAAGCTTCGGAAAATCCGGCGATGGCACCGTTAAAACGGTCGTTACAGACAATGGCGTCTTTGATGCAAATCTTGTCATAAGTGCTATCGGTGTTATCCCGAATGTTGCCATCGCGGAGGAGGCTGGTATCGAGACAGGACGGCTCGGGGGAATAAAAACGAACGAGAAGCAATGTACAAACGACGATGCTATCTTTGCCGCCGGTGACTGTTGTGAGGTTAGAAATCTTATCACGCGGCGGCCATCGTATATTCCCCTTGCTACGCTTGCAAGTAAAATGGCAAGGACAGCCGGTGAAAATGCCGCCGGGGGCAGTTCGGTATTTAAGGGAGCTATTCGAAATATCGCACTCCGGTTATTTGACCACGAAGTATCACGTGTCGGCCTGACGACGGATGAAGCTGATGAGGCCGGATACAACATTGTGACCGAAACAATAGAAGCTCCGTCACGGGTTATCGGTATGCCGGGGGCCGGGCGGCTGACGGTCACCTGCCATGGGGATAAAAGCTCGGGGAAACTACTCGGCGCTACGCTGGTCGGAAAAGACGGTGCCGTGCACCGGGGAAATGTCCTGGCTGCCATGATACAGATGGGCGGTACGTTAAAAGATATATCAAATCTTGATATGATGTATGCTCCGCCTTTTAGTCCGCTTTGGGACCCGGTCATAGTCGCAGCAAATCAAACGCTAAAAAAACTATAAGGATCATATGATTACATTACCTCAATATCCGAATCTGTATCTGATAGACCATCCCTTAATCAAAAGGGATTTGTCAATTCTCAGGAAGAAGAAAACATCCAATGTCGTTTTCAGGACGGTTCTATTCCGGTTGACGAAAATGATCGCTTATGAAGTTGCATCGAATCTGAAGCTGACGGAAAGCGATATCGAAACCCCTCTCGAAAAAACAAAGGGATATCAGCTAAAAGAGGATATAATATTAGTACCTATCCTTCGTGCCGGACTTGGGATGGCGGACGGTTTTCTCGATTTGCTGCCCGATGCGAAAGTCGGTCATGTCGGATTGTACAGGAATGAAGAGACTTTGGAACCGGTGGACTATTATTCAAAATTTCCGCGCAATTTGAAAGACAGCCTCGTTTTCCTGCTTGATCCGATGCTTGCAACGGGCGGAAGTGCAAGTGCGGCGATCTCGTTCATAAAACAAAAAGGCGGACGAAAAGTACGTCTTGTGAACCTTGTAGCTGCTCCCGAAGGAGTGGATAAGGTGTCACGGGAGCATGATGACGTGGCGATATTTGCCGCACATCTCGATCGAGGTTTGAATGAAAACGGATTTATTTTACCCGGACTTGGTGACGCCGGGGACAGAGTATTCGGGACCGAATGATATATCTTGACATTTGTCATATAACCTGTATATTATCATATGTGCAAGTTTATTAATGATTTATGGCATGATAAACAGAACTTTTAACGGTCAGGGACTGTTAAAATTATAGATCAGATATGGTAAGCAAAACAATAAATAGCGCACTGCAATGGGCGGGTGTTGCGCATAAACCGGAAGGGTTTGAAAATCGCTTCAAAAATCTTCTGGCAATGTGCAGAAAAAATCTGCCGACTTGCGATGAAGATCTGATTAAAAGGGCTTTTTTATTCGGACTTGATGCGCACATCAAAGACCTTCGTGAATCAGGTGAACCGTACTTTTATCACGCTATCGAAGTCGCGATGATCCTTGCACGTGAAATTCCGCTTGATGATATCAGCATTGCGAGTGCATTATTACACGATGTCGTCGAAGATACCGAGTACGATCTCAAACATATCCGTGAAGAATTTGGCGATACCATTGCAGATATCGTCGACGGCGCGACCAAGATCAGTGATATTTTTAAAAGTCACGAAATAACACAGGCGGAAAATTACCGGAAACTTCTTCTCTCGATGGTGAATGACATACGGGTTATCCTCCTTAAATTCGCCGATCGGTTGCACAATATGCGCACGCTGAACCATGTCTCCCCGGAAAAACAAAAAAGAATAGCAAAAGAAACGCTTGACATCTATGCACCGTTTGCACATCGTTTCGGTCTTGCCAAAATTAAATGGGAGCTCGAAGATCTCTCATTCAAATATTTATATCCGGCAGAATACGAAACTCTGGCCGGGCAATTAAAAGAGAAGCGCCGTGAACGTGAACAGTACATCAATAAATTTACTTCACCGATAGATAAACGGCTGAAAGAAAACGGCTTTCATTTTGAGATCAACGGTCGTGCCAAACATTTATGGAGTATATTCAATAAGTTGCGCAGACGGGGTAAATCCCTCGATGAGCTGTACGATCTCTTCGCTGTCCGTGTTATCGTCGACACGGAAAATAATAATGATTGCTTTCAGGTGTATGGTATCGTTTCCGAAATATATATCCCTATTCCCGAGCGATTCAAAAACTATATATCCGTCCCCAAAAAAAACGGGTACCAATCAATACATACCACGGTTGTCGGTCCTGAAGGCAGAATGGTCGAGGTTCAAATTCGCACACGGAACATGCATGAAATAGCCGAAAAAGGAGTCGCTGCGCATTGGAAGTATAAGGATCATGTATCGGTGATCGATCAGGAAATGGAGCAGTGGGTAAGTTGGGTCCGGGAAATATTCGAAACCTCGACCGAAGCGGACGCTCCGGCGCAACAGTTGATGGAAAGTTTCAAACTGAATCTGTATCAAAATGAGATTTATGTATTTACACCGAAAGGGGAGTTACGTATACTCCCGAAAGGATCAACACCCGTTGATTTCGCTTTTGATATTCACACAAAAGTAGGTTTACATTGCATCGGAGCAAAAGTCAACGGCAGAATTGTACCGCTGAGTACCGTATTACAGAGCGGCGATCAAATAGAAATAATTACATCCAAAAATCAAACACCCAATGTTGACTGGGAACAATTTGTCGTTACGCACAAAGCAAAATCACATATTCGCAGATGGAAGAATGAAGAAGAGCGAAAAACTATAGCGCATGGCAAAGATCTCTGGCAGAAAAAACTAAAGAAAATTAAATTACACCTCAATGAAGACGATCTGCTTAAACATGTCCAGGCGTTAAAGTATCACAATCTGCAGCAATTCTATCTTGACTTAACAAATAATGCGGAACTGATCGACGAGCACGCGGAGTGGATGTATGACAGAATCAAGCACACGCAAAGTCCTGATCAGGATGATAAACACGAAATTCCGGAAAACCTTTTCAACCGGTTTGTGAAATCGGCACGTGATACACTTGACGGTATCCTGGTATCCGGTAAAGAGGACAGCCTGATGCATACCTATGCCAAGTGCTGTAACCCGATACCGGGCGATCCTATCACCGGATATATCACGACCGGGAGCGGTATCAAAATACATCGCAAAGATTGCAAGAATGTGGCGCAATTATATCTTCGTAACGAAGACCGGATTATCCAGGTAGATTGGCCGGCAACCGGCAGCAAACGTTTTGTCGTCGGTTTAAAAATAACCGGCGATGACCGTCCGGGTCTCATCACGGAAATTACGCAGTCAATTTTTAATCTAAAACAAACAAATATACGAAGTGTTAATATCGATTCGAATGAACGGGAATTTGAAGGAGTGGTGATACTGGAAGTACACGACCTTGATCATCTGAACGCTTTGATCGAAAAGTTAAAGAAAGTGCGTAGTGTCAAATCCGTTCAACGATTCGAAGAATAATAATAAGCACGAATATCGCAGGAGCGTCGAACGATGCAGAATCTGAATGTGAAATCAAAAACATACACCAAAAAAGACGTCGCAAAAAGGGTTGCTGAATTGCGTGATGAAAAAGTATACGTTGCGGAGCAATGGACAGAGGCGGTGTTTTCAGCCTTACGCGACATCATGATGAAAGCCGATCCTGAATTGCGTATAGAGGTTCGCGACTTCGGTGTCTTTGAAGTGAAACTTACCAAGTCGAAACCGAAGGCACGAAACCCGAGAACAGGGGAAACGATATATGTCCCGCCGCGTCGTAAAACACATTTTAAACCCAGCAAACTACTTAAAAACTTTTTACAACAGCCGGTCGATGCCGGAGAATTCAATAATGATATTCAACGGACTGATACCGAACCCGATACTCCTCCCGGAAGCGAGGGGCACGAAAAAATATTGTGAACCACGATCAGCCAAAAAGATTGCTCGGTATTGATTTCGGCAATAAAAGAATCGGCCTGGCTCTGAGCGATCCGTCCGGGACTATTGCCGTGGGTTATATGACCATACAAAACGATGAAATGACGTATTCGCGAATTGCAGAGATAATTATTGAGAAAGAAATCGGTAGGATTGTTATAGGTCTGCCGATAACACTTAAAGGGGGTGAATCCCAAAAAACAAAGGAAGTCCGAAGCTTCTCTTCAGATTTACAAAAAAAGGTCGATGTGCCCGTTATCTTTCAGGATGAACGGTTCACATCGAAAAATGCGATGGCAACGATGATTTCAATGAACACAACGCAGAAGCAGAGGCGGCAGAAAGGAAAGATCGATGAAATAGCCGCGGCTATTATCCTGCAGGCATATCTCGACGGAGAAAAAAACAGATAAATACGGGAGGATATAGAGTGAATTACAAAGACGTTGACTCGATGATCGATCAAGGGGAGGGATCCGGCACGGAATTCAAAAGAAAAATCTCTTCACCGAATAAAATTGCCCGCACGATGATTTCCTTCGCAAACAGCGGCGGAGGAATCATACTATTCGGCGTCGACGACGACGGGACAATAGTCGGTGTGGAGAGTGAAAAGACCGAAATCGAACTCATAAGAACAGCAGGTAAAATATATGCCGACCCCCCGATCGAACCGACTATCGAGATAATACCGTACCGGGGTAAGGATATCGTTGCTGCTATTATTGAAGAAAGCAGAGAGAAACCTCACTACTACAAAGACGGCGGGAACGGCACGGAGCAGGAAGGCGAACGCGTGTATATCCGGGTAAAAGACCGATCGGTTGTTGCAAGCAAAGAGATGGTACATATTTTAAACGCACAGAATCCGGATGCCGATCCGATGACGATTGCAATAGGTAAACATGAACGCAGGTTGTTCGACTATCTCGAAACAAACGATCGTATTACATTAAAATCATTTGTACAACTTGTAAATATTTCCGAACGACGGGCATCAAGGATACTGGTAAATCTCGTCCGGGCCGGAACGTTGCAGATACACACCGATGAGCACGAAGATTATTATACGATGGACGGGTGAACGGTTACTTCCCGTGGTAGAGCCTCACAAGATCAAATAATACTATTCCATATGCAACTGCGACATTCAGAGATTGTTTGGTACCGTACATCGGTATTTCAACTGCGTAATCGGTATGCCGGAGAATATTTTCGGAAATCCCGGTTATTTCGTTCCCGACGATAATACATGCCGGAAAGATATCCGGGGTGAGTTCATAGTAAGGTATGCTTCCGGAAGTATGTTCC
>SLQE01000016.1 GCA_007131635.1 Bacteroidota bacterium
GCTGTATTTTTACATTCTTAAGAGAAGAGCCCGCACCGTGCAGGTGCACACCCGACCAGCTGCTGCCCGTCGCTTTAAGTACTGCTTCGTCGAATCTCACGCCGTTGATCTCAAGTTTACCGTAGGCGATTATACCTTTTCCACTACCAAACGAAGCTGTTACACGACCCATAGACAACTCCCCGCCGCTTGCGATATCGATATGGCTGTTTGTGATTTGCGCTCCGCTATGGATAGAGACTTTCCCTCCCGATAAAATCTGGATATCCATACCGGTCAGGTTTATATTTGACCGGAACATTGCCGTTCCCTCGACAATAAAATTATCTACCGATCCCCCCTGAAATATGCTTCCCTCCTGAACGATAAGCTCACCGCCCGGTCTGACAATAACTTCAACGTTGCTCACATTTGCGCCGGCGGAAATTACCAGACGACCGGAGACCTCGATTTTAGCATAGTTCCCGCCGTATCCATTCAGTATGCCTGCAATAACCGCAACCTCATCGGCAGGAAGAACCATGGTTCCGAACTCAAAGTGAGAATTGCCGAATATATGATAACCGCTTATATTGAGTGTCGGCCAAAAGGTAAAAAAGTGGTTCTGTCGCTGGACGGGCAATGCGTGCTTTACAGATTCGAAGGCGTTGAGGCGGCCGTACCCGTATTCGTTGGTAAAATTCTGCCCGCTCATGCCGGGCACTTTATCAGCAGTGCCTTCCAAGTACCCACGGATCTCGGCGGGTGCAAGTGTTGGATTAACGGAGAGCATCAAGGCAGCAGTAGCCGCAACCTGTGGTGCTGCCATTGATGTGCCGGGTGCATAATCATAGTCCTGACTATATCCATGCTGTTGTGTCAACGTAACAGCATAGTTAGGCATTGTCGAGTAAATATTTCGGTCATCACCGGCTCCGGCACCACCATATCCACCGGGAGCTGAGAGATTAACCTGTGGACCAGCATTTGAAAATGAAGCACGAACGTCATTATGGTCGGTCGCAGCTACTGCAATTACATTATCGTAACTTTCAGAATACCGAGCCGGATATCGTATAAAATTGTTGAAACCATCATTATGAGTTATGGATACAATTAAAACATCACGATCCCGCGCGTATTCAATAGCATCAACATATAACTGCGATGGTTGCCCACCCCCAGAACTAAAGTTTATCACAACGGGCCTACTGGTGCTTTCGGAAAAATCGGATGCCTCCTTGACTGCTTGGTAGAACCATGATTCGGTATATACCCCATCATGATCTCGGTTTGTTTGAATGACCATTATATCGGATTCCCAATTTACCCCTGCAATACCAATCTCATTATCAGTGTGTGCAGCGGCAATTCCTGCTACATGTGTTCCATGACCATGATTATCTTGTACTCCCCATGGATCGGTAGGATGAGCGAAATTCGAACCGAGTATAAATCTGTTCGTTCGACTAAGGTCTTCATGTGACAGTTCTCCATTCTGCATCGGAATGCCGGTATCAAGTATTGCTATAACAACATCACTATCCCCGGTAGTTATATCCCACGCTTGTTCTGCACTTATATCCGCTCCGGGCGTGCCGTTTGTCGGAGATTGCCCCGTATTATTTAAGTGCCACTGACGCCAGTACCGATCGTCGTTGGGACTTAAACCGATTTCTCCCACATAGATAGGTTCAACAATATCAAATAATGGATTCTTCTCCAACTGTTCAATAACTTGAAAAAGATTATCATTTTCAGGAATCCGGAAAAATCCCCACCCCAAGTCATCGAAAATTGGCAGGAATAATGATTGTAATCCTTCGACTGCCTCGATTGTTTGCTGAGGTACTACAACATCTTGTAATTTGATTTTGATTTCAGATTCGGTGTGAACAATTACTTCGCCGCGCCATTCGCTTACGCTTATTCCTTCACGATCCTCAAAATGTTCATAAGACAGTTGTGCCTGAATCACGAAAGGAAGCAAGCTTAATAGAAAAAGAGCTTTATAAAACATAACAATTTTTGCTTTCATCGCTCTGTCTCCTTATATTGTACTGTGAATAAAATATAAAGCGCCCCACAGGCGGAGATAGCCTGTTAAAATGTATTTCCGGCCAGGAATACAAGCAGGTCCCCGTCAATCGGGGCGCTTTTGTTGTTTTTTAGATTACGATCACGTTAAACACAATATCTAAACCCTCATAAACACCACCTCCAATGTATCTCGATGTTATAGTCACTCGATACGACGAATGTATATACCTCCTTTCGGTCTTGCTCCTAAACCGACATATACATGATTGTTTTTTCCTATCCCAATTCCCCTTGCATAACGATGTTCAAGGTTGTCTGTATAATCGAGCCACTCTGCACCATCATACTTATAAATACCTAATCCGCTATAAAGAATGAGATTATCATTTTCATTAAATACCATACCATCGGGTTCACCCCATATTAAACTATCAGGAACGGGTATTTCAATCCAAATATTTCCATCTACCCGGTTTTTGAGTAGTCCATAATCCCTGATAAAAACATATATATAGTAATTTTTATTGAAAGCAAAAGTAGATGTAGTGCCGTCAGTTTCAATGATTTTTTCCCAATTCATGCCTCTATTAGTGGATTGCAATATATAATTTCTCCGGGCGGTTCCGGCATACATTATGCGAGGATTAGCCGGATAAACAGCAAAGCTAATTACATTATTATGAAGCAGCCAATTATCATCCTCTGTCCTGTTCTCATCCAAATATCCGGGCACCGGCTGCCATGTATTGCCGCGATCATCCGTATAGTAAAGATAACCGGTTCCGGTTCCACCTGTCCCTGCGTATAATCTCTGAGGATCTTTCGGGTCAATGTCAAGTGTTATAACTTTTGTCCAAGACGGAAAATGTATACCATCGTCGATAATCTTCCAGGTTGCTCCTCCATCCATACTTCGTATCACTCCGTGCGGATTTGCATAGATAATATCAGGATCTGATGGATCAACGACTATACGAGTAATTGTTCCGCCTACCCATACTGTATCCCATTTTTCACCGCAATCCATACTTCTGAATATCTTACCTTCCCGTCCATCACTGAAAGAGCGCGCACTTCCTACAAAAATCACCTGTGCATTACACGGATGAACTGTAATTGCCGTAACAGTTTCTCCGCCTAATCCGAGAAAGGTCCATTCATCATATTTACTATTTATACACGTAGCAGTCTGATCACATGGAATTATGTTTTTACCGGGCTCAACTGATGAATTGCAAGAAATCATAATAAATAGAAAGAATAAAAAAAGTAAATTTAAAATAAGTCGCATACGCTCATCATATTTAAGATTATTTACTATCATTACCGTTATTTCAAAATTAAATCCGAATATTAATAGTAACGTTTTGATTATAATACACTATGATAGGAACGAAAGCGATAAGCAAAACAGGATCATCGCAAGAAGAGAATACTTTATATTTTTCACTCCAATACATCACTATCTCCCGGCACAGAAGAAGGATTGATTATTTGTTTAAGTACTTCTACAGCACCTGAACTGTATTTTATCGGCGGGCACTAATAAAAATAACAACAAAATTTATGCCATATACAATGCTCGCATTTTGTTGCATTTTCGCAGTTTATAAATTCATGTTTTTTAAATATAAAAACTTAGGGAGGGATTTTCCCGAATATAAGAAATGTTTATTTTGTCCAATTAATTTTATAAAGTAACACAAAGGGGAAGAAAAGGCAGAGGGCAGAGGTCGGAGGTCAGAGATCAGAAGTCAGAGATTGGAGATTGGATACCAAATTCCTTTGCGCCCTCTGCGGACTCTGCGTTTAAAAAATCCGTAAGAAATGTTAGATGATTGTCCCACAACAATTCCGACTTGACAAATGATAGCATATTTGCTATCATTTAATATGATCGTCGTAATCGATACAAATGTCCTCTATCAGGCTTTAAGAAGTAGTAGCGGCGCGTCACACTATATCGTAACACTTTTTCGTGATCGGCTTATAGATGTGGCGGTGTCAGTGGAAGTTCTTTTAGAATACGAAGCCGTACTGACACGGCAATCGTCTTTTAGAGATTTAGCTTTAAGCAAACGAGAGATTCAGGCGGTGCTGGACTATTTTGCATATTTCGGCAAACATACCGAAATATATTACCGTTTTCGACCGAATTTGCCCGATGAAGGGGACAACATTTTTGTCGAGCTTGCACTTGCAAGTAACAGCGAATACTTAATAACGAATAATGTCCGAGATTATAAGAAATCACAACTAAAATTTAAACATATAAAAATTATCACACCGGCGGAATTTGTACGATATTGGAGGAAGAGAAATGAAGAATAAAGCAAGCGTTCTGACACTGCGACTGCCGCAATCGCTAAAGAGAAAAATTGAGAAAATTGCCGACCGCGAGGGTGTATCCATCAATCAACTGGCACTGTATGCACTTACAAAAGAGATGCACGAAATAGAATCTTCGGAGTTTTTTAGAAATTACATTAAGGGGAAAACAAAAGACGAAATCAGACGAGATTTTGATACCGCACTCGCAAAAATACCTAAAAAGCGTGTTCCGAAATGGGATAAATTCGAATAATGATGATCTACTAATAAATCCCATTATTTCAATTATTACCTGAAGGCAGAAGTCAGAGATCAGAAGTCAGAGATCAGAGATCAGAGATCGGAGGTCGGAGATCAGACACCTAATTCCTTTGCGCCCTCTGCGGACTCTGCGTTAAAAATTAATCAGGTGGTCTGCTTATATGAATCCCTGTTTAATTCACAACGTTCTTCCTCTCAGCCAACGCCGTCACAATATACATACCGAATGCGGCAGCCAACGAGGCGATGTAACTAAAATCAAAATCGAAAATATAATTGCCGGTCACCCAGACCACTGCACCGGAAACCAACGCTGCGATCGCGCTGTTTGCACCGCCGAATTTCGTAAACAGTCCGAACACCGCGACGACGAACAATCCCGCGCTGCCGAAAGAAGAAGCATCCAGCACTAAATTATACACCCCCTCCGCGTGCAGCGCAAGCATATACGCGATGCATCCCATCACAACCACACCGAGTCGTCCCGTTAGCAGACGCTGCTTATCGGTCATGTCGGGATAGAGTGAACCGATTACATTCCTCGATATCAGTGCCGATGCCGCAAGGAGCGCGCTGTCCACGGTCGAGAGGATTGCCGACACAAGAGCGCCCGCAAAGATGACATATAATGCGGTCGAGAAATACGTCTGCGCCATCAACGGGAGTATATGTTCGGGATCGGCGATATTCGGGAATAGTTTCAATCCGACAAGTCCCATCGATAACGGGACCAGTCCGACCATAAGATAGATCATGCCGGCCGATATTGCCGAACGTTTTGCAATCACATGCGAGCGCGATCCGAGTACTTTCGCGATGATCTCCTGTGCAAGCACCGACCCGCAAATAGGTATGGCCCATGATTCGATGACAAGAAAAACAGACCGGGTGCTGCTCTCGCTTTCGGGAGGAAAGAAAGAAAGGCGTTCGGGAGATATCGTGTTATAGGCAGCAGCAACACCGCCGAATTCACCTAAGACCATCGGTAAGAGAAGAAGCAATCCTATGATGAGTACCGTACCCTGGATCATGTCGGAAATTGCGTCGGCGAGCAGTCCGCCCATCACGGTATAGGCGATCACCATACAGGCGGCGATAGTTATCGCGGCAACGACGGTCAATTCCGATGATGCCGACAGCACCTGTCCGAACGCCCGGATCTGTGCCGCCGCCCAGAACAGCGAAGCCGGAGCTATCACCAGCGCGGCGATGCGTTCTGCGCGGAAGGAATAACGCTGCCGCAGCATATCAGCAACAGTGGTTAATTTTCGTTTCCAGAGCGGTACTGCAAATACCATTCCCATGGCGATCAAACAAAGTCCGTAACCGAACGGATCGGCTGTCGCGCCGTATAGACCTTCGCGATACGCGGCACCGGACGTGCCGATACATGCTTCGGCGCCGAACCATGTTGCAAAGATGGAGAACGTGGCAAGTCCGTAACCCAACTTACGCCCGGCAAGCAGATAATCGTCCTCGGTATGAATTCTCCGCGATACGATAAATCCGAGCACAAGCTGAAAAGAAACATAGATAAGTATAGCGATGAGAACAATGTTCAACGTTTCACTCCACTATCGGAAAATATGTAAGGAGACACATTTTCAATCAAACGTAAACACGACTTTCACTGCATTCGAACGTCCGCGCGATTGCGCGGTTTGTATTGCCTTCTTCCATTCACCGAGCTTATACCGATGGGTAATCAGTTTATGAAACGGAATTCTTTTGTTTCGTTTCATCAGCTCGATCGCAAACTCAAACGTTTTTCTTTTCTTTCCTCTGAAATTCTCGACCGAGGACATTACAGATCCGAGGAGGTCTACTTCACGGAACCAGACAGGCGTCAGATCGATCCCTTTTGCATCGGCCGCCGCACCGACGAGTACCACCGAGCCGCCGGCCTGCGTTAAACGAAGCGCGTCGTCTATCGTCTCAGAACTCGCAATGGAATCGTACACGCGCAGCATACCCCCTTCCACCACCCGTTTTCCGAGCGACGGTTTAAAGATCTGTGCATTGGTTTCCTTTGCAATCGCTTCATATAAGTCTTCTTTACCGGGATTGATAACAACATGCGCTCCCATCTCTTTTGCCATCTCCTCCTGGAATGTATATCTGGCCGTTGCATAAATCTTACAACGTATCGGCAACATTTTAAGTACCGCTATCGTCAGCAGACCGATCGTGCCGGAGCCGAGTACCAGCACCTTCGCACCGTTCGGAGGATATCGCCGCAGCACGGCATGGAGGGCAACGGCAAAGGGTTCGACCAGCACGGCCTCCTCGAGAGAAAAACCATCGGGCAATTTATATATCTGCGATTTATGTGCAATAAAATACTCTCCCCAACCGCCTCCGGTTTCATGGCTGAATCCAATCGCGGTTGCCGGTGACAGATGACCGTTCGTCAAATTCATACATATATGCGATTGTCCGCGTCTGCAATTCGGACACGTTTTCTCCACACCCCGTGTCGAACAGGAATGTGAAGGATCGATAACAACCCGATCACCCTCTCTTATATTCTTAACCGACGGAGATTTTTCAACGACCTCGCCCACAATTTCGTGTCCGAAAACAAATGACTCCGAGCCGTACGGTTGAAGGGAGAAACTTGTGTTCCCGTTGATAATGGCAATATCGGTACCGCAGATGCCCGACCTCAGGGTCCGTACCCGTACCCAGTCCTCATTTATCATAGTCGGCAGGGGTAACTCCCGGAGCGATAGGCAGGACAACGAAGAGGTGCCGACGGATTTAAACCGTCGACTTAATGTTTTCGTAATCAGATATTTCGGGACGCTTAGTTTAAACTCGACTGCTTTCACGTTAGTATAGGTCACTCCATATGTTTTTTATTATATTTAATCCGATCTTTTTTTAACCACCAAAGGTGTCGAGACTGTGTGAAAAGTAATTTTTCTGTCACCCTGAGTGAGGGATTGTCATACTGAGCGCCGTGCCTGCGGCAGGCAGGGAGTCGAAGTATGACAATCTACCACTCGGGATAACACAATAACTATTCTTCACACACTCTCCATCCCTCTGGGACCATTAACCAATAACTAATCCCCATTAACAAAATATCAATCATAAACTCAGAGTCTTTTCCCGTAGGGACACCTTTGGTGGTGTTCTTCGTGGTTTAATCTTTTTGTTTGTATTTTTGCCACGTTCAACATTCTATCGGTCCAACAATCACTTACCGAAAACTCGCCTTGCGAA